>CAKRTY010000010.1 GCA_934402125.1 uncultured Anaerosacchariphilus sp.
GATATACATTGCCGTCATGCTCGGTTCCTGCGATGGCTGTCTTGCGAAGCTCTTCCCAGGTAGTCGGAACCTTCAGGCCGTCCTTTTCCAGAATATTCAAATTCACAACCAATCCGCCTGTCTCGATATTGAACTCAAGCGGAACGCCGTACAGTTTTCCGTCATATTCCAGCGTTCCATAGGTCGGCGCGTAGGTCTCTTCCTTCACCTGAGCCGCAAAATCATCCGGCATCGCCATTAGAGTACCATAAGGCGTAAAGTCCAGAGCCCAGCCGCCCCACAGCTCATAGATATCCGCTCCGCCTTCTCCGTCAATCAGAGAGGTTTGAACCTTTGCCTCGAACTCATCATACGGAAAGGTCTCCATGGTAATTTCGATATTGTCATTTTCCGCTTCAAACGCAGCGATTGCGTCCTCATACGCCGCGTTCCAGGGCTCATTCTGATGGGCCCACATGGTCAGTTTAATTTTATCACCTGAGGAAGAACTGCTTTCCGCGCTTCCGCCGCCTGAAGAACATCCCACTAAGGATACAACCATTGTCAAACCGAGTAACCAACTAATTGCTCTTTTCATGTACTGCCTCCATATCTATTTTGAGAGATTTAAAGTAACCAAGGTAATCCGCGTTTTTATCCAACATTTCCTGTACCATATTCTGAATTTCATCCATGCTACACACTGCGCTTGTCAGTGGGTCAAACAGAACCGCCTGGAATACCAGATTCGGATCTCCTTCAATCGCTGCTTTTACAGCCAGATCCTCAATCAACGCCGAGTTATTGATAAGTACTGCCAGGTTGTCCGGAAGTGTAATCTGTTTAATCGGTGTGATACCGTCCTCAGTAGCCACTACCGGTACCTCTACGCATACGCCCTGCTTGATATTGGTGATGTAGTTATGGTTCTTCAGGTTGCCGTTGAAGAAATAAGGTGTATGATCTCCGAAAATGGCATTAAAGATATTGGAAGCATACTCCTCACCGCGGTTCAGATCCACCTCTCCGTTCTCCAGCCAGTCCTGATATTCCTTCTCCCAGGTATCCTCTCGTCCCAGATATTCATCCAAAATGTACGCATAAGCTCCCGGATTCCATCCGGTTCCGTGGGTACAGTACTTCTCAATCAGTTCCGGTCTCTTACGGAACCATGCCACATACTCGGAATTATGTCCGGACGACTCTGTATTGAAGTATCCCAGTTTCTTAAACATCTCGATGCGGACAGGCTCTTCATTTGCCACTTCTTCTCTTTGGATAGCCTTGTAGATATCCGGATACGCGTCCTTTCCATCTACCTTGAAATCCAGATAGAAAGCCTGATGATTGATGCCGGCGCAGGTATAACTTACTTTCTTGTCCTTTGCTCCTACCCACTCAGCGAGCATCTCCGCAGTACCCTGTACACTGTGGCAGAGTCCTGTAATATTCATACTGGACTGGGACTGCAGGTAGCTTACCAGCATGGCCATCGGATTGGTATAGTTCAGGATGACAGCATTCGGGCAAACCTCTTCACAATCACGCACAATATCCAGCAGCACCGGTGCTGTTCTTAAGAATCGGAAGATTCCGGAAGGTCCGCGGGTATCGCCTACGCAGATATCTACATTGTACTTTTTCGGAATTTCGATATCATGTCTCCAGACCTCTACGCCGCCCTGCAGAATCGTAATCAGCACGCCATCCGCATCCTTCAGTGCTTCTCTGCGGTCCAGTGTTCCCTTTACCGTCGCCGGATAATGTCCTGCGTCCACGATCTTCTGCACACCCTTCACCGCGTACTCCAGACGCTTCGGATTGATATCCATCAGCATCAGCTCCGCATCTTTGAATGCGTCAAAGGTAAGAATGTCTCTTACCAGATCCTTGGTAAAATCCAAAGATCCCGCACCTACAAATGTAAACTTTCTCATTTTCGTCGCCTCCGTTTACTAAACATTTTACATTTGTTTATCTGTATGCACCCATCATAATACACTTTTATTTATAATGCAAGTATTTTTTACCAAATAATTTGCACTTTTGGTTTATATTTTACGTTATTTTTCCTATTTATTCCGTTTTTATATGATAATTTTTCGTCGGATTGTTTTTCTTTTTTCCTTTACAGCTTTTTACTTTCATGGTATAATGTTTACTAAACAGGAGGAATTTATGTCAAATATAAGAGAAGTTGCAAAAGCAGCAGGTGTTTCCATTACATCTGTGTCTAAAATTTTATCCAACGATCCTGCCTTTCGCGCCACAGACGAGACCCGCGCGCGGGTTTTGGAGGCCGCCAGGACATTAAATTATCGATATGCAGCCCGAAAGAATCAGATTCACATCGGCTGTATCATGTCTTTAACCTACAGCTATTCCGATCCCTATTTTAATGATATTCTGAATGGCATCCAGGCTTACTGTTCCACGCATAACGCAACCATCTCCCTGATCGTCAGTTACGCCCAGTGTCAGGAAATGAATGCCGGACTGGAAAAACAGCTTTCCGAACTGGATGGCCTAATCATTACTGATCTGCCGGAAGAGCATCTGGATCTGATTGCCCGTTATCACACTAAAACTGTATTTGTCGATAACTTCGTGAACGGGTTCTGCAACGTAGGTTATAATGCCATCTATGCCAACCAGCTAATCATGGAGCATCTCCTCGACTGCGGTTATACACGAATCGCATATATCGGAGGTCCTTCTGAGCACAGTGATTTTCAATATACCTCGCGCATGATGGTTTTTCGGGAAGCCCTTCTAAAAAAAGGTATTCCCTTTGATCCGGAGCTTCTCTATGACTGTAACTGGAATTCCGAACTTTGTGCGGAGCAGGTGAAAGATCTTTTAACCAGACATCCGGATACGCAGGTCATCTTCGCCGGTTCCGACTCCCTGGCTATCGTAATTCTGGCTCAGTTAAATAAAATGGGGCTCAAGTGTCCGGAGGATATCGGCGTTGTGGGCTGTAACGACATTGAGTTGGCACAGAATTTTACTCCGCCGCTTACCACCCTGAAACTTCCCTCCGTGGAAATGGGAAAAAAGGCTGCGGAGGTTCTGATTCAGCAGATTAAAAACAATACCACGCTGAATCTTCAGATACTGCTTCCCGTAGAATTGAAGGTTCGAAAGTCTACCAGAAAAATTCTTAGCTAACGAAAAAACGGCGCTTGGTCAATGCCAGGCGCCGCTTTCCAATTTTCCTGTTTTTCTTTATTTCTTTCCATACTTTTTACTGATTCCCACGACCACGCCGCTTAAGGCAAGGAGCGCCATGGCGTTCGGGATCACCATCAGGCCGTTGAAGAAGTCCGCCAGCTCCCACACCAGATCCACCTTCAGGGTAGAACCTACGATAATAAAGGCTACTACGATTATGGAGGATACCTTTACGGCCTTCTTGCCGAACAGGTACTGTACGTTGATCTGTCCGAAGAAATGCCAGCTTAAGACCGTAGAGAAGGCAAAGAACAAAAGGCAGATGGCTACGAAGATATCTCCGAAGCTTCCGAAGCCCCGCATAAACGCTTCCTGGGTCAGGGCGATACCGCCCTTGCCGGAATCCATGGCTCCGGTGGTCAGCACAGAAAATACCGTCAGGTTCAGTACGATAAAGGTATCGATGAACACGCTGATCATAGCCGTCAGTCCCTGCTCGTGGGGATTCTTCGCTGCCGCTCTCGCATGGGCGTGGGGTGTGGAACCCATACCGGCCTCATTGGAGAACAAGCCCCGGGCCACGCCATAACGGATAGCTTCCCGAACCGTGATACCGGCAGCGCCGCCGACCACTGCGGACGGACGAAAGGCTCCTACGAAAATCATTCGGAAAGCCTCCGGAAGCGCTGTGATATTCATGCCAATCAGAACCAGACTTCCCACAATATAGATTCCTGCCATAAACGGCACAATTTTTTCTACCACTGCCGCCAGTCTGGTGGTTCCACCCACAAAGATAAAGGCTGCGACCACTGCCAGCAGGATTCCCACCGCTACCGGCGGGATATTGATATTCCGGGATTCAAAGACGCCGGAAAATGCGGCGCCGATGGAATTGGACTGCACCATATTCCCCATAAAGCCAAGGGCCAGAACAATAAATACCGCGAAAATCACGGCCAGAACCCGTCCGAAGGTTCCCTGAAAGGCCTGCTGGATATAGTAGACCGGGCCTCCGGTCACTTCCCCATCTTTCTTTGTCTTATATTCCTGGGCCAACGTTGCCTCGCCGTAGATCGTTGCCATTCCAAAGAAGGCGCTGACCCACATCCAGAAGATCGCGCCCGGGCCTCCGGAAATCAGCGCCGTAGCCGCGCCGGTCAGGTTGCCGGTACCTACCTGGGCCGCTATGGCCGTAGCCAGAGACTGGAAGGGCGTCATTTCTCCCTCTTTCCGCTCCCCGCCGGCTGCTTTAAAGTGTCCGAAAACCAGGCGGCAGCCCTCTCCGAACTTCCGTACCTGAATAAACCGCAGACGAATCGTAAAAAAGATTCCCGTACCGCACAGGATGACGAGCAAAATCAAGCCCCACATCCATTCATTTACTGCTTTCACAAATTCCAACATCGCTTTTCCCTCTCTTTTGTATATATTTTGCTGCGCACCGGTAGTTTCCCCGATTTTTGCGCAAAAATAAGAGCTGATTTTTCAATCAGCCCTCCAAAGAGTAGAACATTCGCTTTTGTAAGCCCTGTCCTTTTGCCTGAGAGATAGACAGACGGTTTTCCTTTTCCATCTGCGTTACACCTTCGGCGCTCATTTTCTGAGACTCTCCAGAGTTCGTCGACTTGTGTTTTTCGACAGTACGTACTATAACACACTTTTGTCCGTCTGACAAGGACTCTCTGGAAATTTTTACATATTTTTTTATATCAGCCACAATTTTTTTGCTGCTGTCTTCGCCTCCAGGCGCCGGCTGACACCCAGCTTGCCCAGAATATGGCTCACATGGGTTTTCACGGTACTCAGCTTGATGTTCATGATTTCCCCGATTTCCGCATTGCTTTTATCCGCGCAGATCAGGCGCAGGATCTGAAGCTCCGTACCCGTCAGCGCAGCGGAAAGGGAACGTTCCGGCTGCAGAAATAAAGGATAAAGGGAAGCCTGCGCCCGGACATCCCGCAGAAGCTTCTGCCGCCATTTTTCGCTGCCGCCGATATAGCCAAGCTCCTCCAGGAGCGGCAGCACAGCCGCCCCGTACCCGCTGACTGTACGGATAAAGCCGTATTTTGCCGCCGTATCCAGGGCCTTCGTCAGGATCTCCTTCCATACAGCGTCCTTTTTCCGGTAATAGGCCAGCGCCTGCAGGATATGCAGATGAATTCCGTCTATCTGCCGACTGCAGGCCTGACAATAGGTTTCCATCGGGGCAAGCGTCAAAAGAACCGCATCCAGCCGATCCTGGGCCAGCTCTACCATCGCCTGGGTCAGATAGCGATACCGCTTCATCACATGGAAGCACAACGGAGCGCGCGGCGCGCCAATCCGGTACCAGTCGTCTGCCTCGTCCATTGCTCCCCGGTACAGCGCAATCCGGCAGAGCAGTCCATTGATATTGGCGCGGAAGCGTGTCTGTCCGTTGTCCAGAAACCGCTTTTTCAGATCCTCTACCGTTCTTTTCGCTTCCTCTGCCTGACCTGCCGCCAGCTGACTGCGGGCCAGCAGCCCGGTAAGGGCGAATTCTATATCCGGCGTACCGTTGCGCTGAATCTCCCCTATCCGGGATATCAGGGACAACAGCCGACGGCTGATATCCTCCCCCTTTTCAAATTTGCTCTCGGCAATGGCGCAGTCCGCCAGTCCGACCCCGTCACGGCCCAGGATCGTTTCCACCGGCAGCCGCATGGTCCGGTACAGCAGATCGTCTTTTTTGCTCCATTCCGAAAAATCCTTACCGCCGTTCATGATACTGGGCAACGTACTGGTCACAGAAAAGGGTGTCAGGGTAATCTCTTTTTCCGTAAGCAGACGGAAAACAGCCGGAATCGTCTCCAGCATTCCCTCTGTCCCCCTCTGCGGTAGCGCGATATCCAGCCATGCCATACGGCTTCGCGCCTGACGTCCCGCGCCGTCTCGGCGATCGCAGTGTTCCGCAAACTGTCTCAGTTCCCCGTACCAGCGTTCCGATTTCTCATAATCCCCCTCCAGCGCGCAGAGCATACTCATTCCCTGCATAAGAGATGGAGAGGCGAGAATTTCCTTCTCCGGAAGGCTGTGGTAATATTTTTTCATCTTGCTGTAATGACCCATGCCCGGGTGCAGCTCCGCTCCGCGGATCAGAAGTTCTGACACCCTGGAATGATCTCCGCTCCTTGTATAGCATTCCAGCGCGTGGGAATAATCTTCCTTCCATTCGTAATACATTCCGCCCCTGCTGTAAATAGAACGGCACTTTTCCTCTGTGTATTCCCGCTCCATCTCCCACAACAGAAACTTCCGGAACTGAGGCCAGAAACGGAACCTGGAGATGCCGTCGTAGCGCAGCATGGTCGTATGGCTCTGCAGCCAGCCCAGCACCTCTCCCGCGTGGGGATCTCCGCTAATCATGCGGGCCATCTCCATATCAAAGCGCTCAAAGGGCGCCATTTCCAACAGGAAACGGCGTACAGGCAGATCGAAGGGGCGGTATACAGCCGCTTCGAAATAGCGAAAGACCTCCCGGTAAGCCTGTGTCACCAGCCCGGGACCATAGGGCCGTCCTCCGGCCAGCAGTCTGGCTGTCAGCTCCACACCTAAGGGATAACCGATGGATTTTTTCAGGATATCACTGACTTCTGTGTCCGTCATCTCTACTTTGTGTCTCCGGAACAGTTCCCGGATATCCTCCCGGTCAAACAGAAGAGCGTCTGCATCCACCACGGTCATCAGTCCCGTATAGCCAAAGGCCATCAGACAGCCCGGCACCACGCCTCTGGATAACAGCACAAAACGCCGTTCTGTGTCTTTGCGGATCCTTTCACATAGCTTCTTCTGATTTTCCTCCTGCATCAGATGAAAATCATCTATTAGAAGAATTTCCCAGTTTTTGTCATTTTCTATCGCTTCAAACTCCGGCTTTTCCGCCTGCATCCGACGGACCTTCCGGTTTTTCAGCAGTTCCTCTGCCACAGCTGTCTTTCCAAAGCCACAGGGCGCGCTGAGGAAAAAGATTCTTCCCTGTTTCATGCTGTTTTCAAACTGCAGCGCCACGGTCGGCTTTATGACAATCCTGCTTTCTTCCATCCCAATCACCCTCTCTGTGAATCTCTTCTGTCTAAATAATACCAATTTCCCCGACTTCTGTAAATCATACCGGCGTATGAATTTTAATTTCTCCCGCTTTTGCTTACTTTTTTCCCTGTACTTGTTTACTTTTCTCTCAAAATATATTAAAATCGTAACGAACTATATTTTTTACCACTATATATAAAGGAGATTTTTGTTATGGAAATTTCAGCTTTACAGAAAGCCAGATATGAGTACGCTCCGAAGCTTCCGGGTATGCTCAGAAACGGCATCGCAGATATTTGCGTAAAAGAAGGCGAAGCTACACAGAGCGTTGCGGATCAGGATAAGATCCAGGCTCTTTTCCCGAACACCTATGGTGAGAAGGAAATCACCTTCGAGAAAGGCCAGAACACCTCTGCTCCCAAGAAGCAGGTGGTAGGCGTTATCCTTTCCGGCGGACAGGCTCCGGGCGGACACAACGTTATCTGCGGTCTCTACGACGCACTGAAGGCTACCAACAAGGAGAACGTACTGTACGGCTTCAAGGGCGGCCCCAGCGGACTGATCAATGACGATTATGTAGAGTTCGATGATGAGTTCATCAACGCATACCGGAATACCGGCGGCTTTGATATCATCGGTTCCGGCCGTACCAAGCTGGAGACTGAGGAGCAGTTTGCTATCGTTTCCGAGGTTTGCAAGAAGCATGGCGTAACCGCAGTGGTTATCATCGGCGGCGACGACTCCAATACCAACGCTGCCGTACTGGCTGAGTACTTCGCGGCACACAACACCGGCGTACAGGTAATCGGCTGCCCGAAGACCATCGACGGAGACCTGAAGAACGAGGACATCGAGTGCTCCTTCGGTTTCGATACTGCTACCAAGACCTACAGCGAGATCATCGGCAACATTGAGCGTGACGCAAACTCCGCTAAGAAGTACTGGCATTTCGTAAAGGTTATGGGAAGAAGCGCTTCTCACGTAGCTCTGGAGTGCGCGCTGCAGACCCAGCCAAACATCTGCCTGATTTCCGAGGAAGTTGCAGAGAAGAAGATGTCCCTGTCCCAGATCGCTGACTACATCGCTGATTCCGTAGCAAATAGAGCTGCCAAGGGCATGAACTTTGGTGTGGCTATCATCCCGGAGGGCGTGGTTGAGTTCGTTCCGGAGTTCTCCGTACTGATTCAGGAGATCAACGAGCTTCTGGCTGGCAGCAAGGCTGACGAGTTCAACGCTCTGGCTACCTGGGCTGACAAGTATGCCTTCATCGAGAAGGGTCTGACCAAGGAGTCCATGGAAGTATTCGCTATCCTTCCGCAGGCTATCCAGCAGCAGCTGTTCATGGAGAGAGATCCCCATGGTAACGTACAGGTATCTCTGATCGAGTCTGAGAAGCTGTTCTCCTCTCTGGTAGCTGCAAAGCTTGCTGAGAGAAAGGCTGCAGGCACCTACAACGGCAAGTTCAGCGCCCTGCATCATTTCTTGGGATACGAAGGAAGATGCGCATTCCCGTCCAACTTCGATTCCGACTACTGCTACTCTCTGGGTTACAACGCATTCATGCTGATCCAGTACGGCTACAACGGATACCTGTCCAAGGTTTCCAACCTGTCCAAGCCGGCAAATGAGTGGGTTGCAGGCGGTATGCCCATCACCAAGATGATGAACATCGAGAGAAGACACGGCGAGGATAAGCCGGTTATCAAGAAGGCTCTGGTTGAGCTTGACGGAGCTCCCTTCAAGTTCTTCGAGGCTCATCGCGCACAGTGGGCAGAGGAAACCTGCTTCGTATATCCGGGCGCTATCCAGTACTACGGACCGACCGAGGTTTGCGACGCTACTACCAAGACACTGGCTCTTGAGCAGGCAAAATAAATCTGACAAAAAGAGACCGCGCATATGCGCGGTCCTTTTTTTAGAACAAGTTTTCCATATTTTTCCTATACTCTTCCGGTTACTGTCAGCACGCTCACGCCCGGATTGGACACCCAGGCTCCGGTGGTGCTTTCCTGGGTAAAGGCTGCCGCAGGAACGGTAATCCGTCCGGCTGTGGTGATAAATTCCCCCGTCGTCTCGTTGTAGGTGTAATCCGCCCCTTCCGTCCAGGCGGTTCCGTTCAGAGCCACGGACACCTCTGAGAGAATCGGGTTAAAGATATCTGTCACTACCACATTGTCTCCGGCTTCTGCCGCCGTATTGCCTCCATTCTGAATCAGGAAGGTATAAGTCAGAATTCCGTTTTCTGCTACCGGTACCGGGCTTACAGACTTGGTAATGCACAGCTCCGGCGCGCTCTGGACTCCCACTGTCTCAGTGACTGTGATGGGCGTAATTCCGCCTCCTCTCAGAACCGCCTGATTGGAAATGCTGCTTTCCCGGGTCGGCGGCGCGTACTGGTTGGTTCTCGCCTCATAAATCAGCGTGGCGTTCCCGCCGGCCGGTACGGTAATTCCGGAAATCACAAGGGGCGGTCCCGCTGTCACCGCGGGCGCTGTCTGCCGGACTCCGCCCACGTAATACTGCAGGGTTCCCGGCACATATTCCAGAGGCGTCAGCGTAAGGGTACTTTCCGTGTACGCTCCCAGATTATCCGAGATATTCAGTCCTGTAAACGCCAGGGTCCCGCTGTTCACAATGTTGATCACATAGGTAACCGTGTCATTCTGTCCGTACGCATTCTCCACTGCGGTCTTCGTCGCCGAAAGTACCTCCAGAATCTCTCCCACCGCAATATTGGAATTCTTCACTGCATTGTTATATGATAACTGAGCCTGATTCGTAAATTGAGCCATCCTCAAAACCTCTCTTTCCCCTATTACGGCCCGCTTTACTGCTGCAGGCCTGTTATATCTTATGTAACGGGGAAGGGGAGTGTGTTCATTCCTACTCGCCCAGGTACGCTTTTTTAACCTGGTCGTTGTCCAACAGCATCTTTGCGTCGCCCTCCAGCACAATCTTTCCGGTTTCCAGAACATAGCCTCTGTCTGCAATGGACAGAGCCTTCTTTGCGTTCTGCTCTACCAGCAGGACGGTGGTTCCGCTCTTGCTGACCTCCTGAATGATATCAAAAATCTCATTTACAAAAATGGGGGACAGTCCCATGGAGGGCTCATCCATCAGAATAATCTTCGGGTGGGACATGAGAGCCCGGCCCATGGCCAGCATCTGCTGCTCGCCTCCGGACAGGGTTCCCGCCATCTGGTTTTTCCGCTCCTCCAGTCTCGGGAACCGCTTGTATACACGAAGCAGCGTCTCCTCGATCTCTGCCTTATCCTTTCTGGTAAAGGCACCCAGCTTCAGATTGTCCAGCACGCTCAGCTGCGCGAATACACGGCGTCCCTCCGGCACATGGGCCATTCCCATGGACACGATCCGGTGAGCCGGAACTTTCGTAATATCCTGTCCCTCAAACAGGATCTCTCCATGCTTCGGGGAAATCAGGCCTGTGATGGTCTGCAGGGTTGTGGTCTTGCCTGCGCCATTGGCGCCAATCAGGGCGATAACCTCCCCCTCGTTTACCTCGAAGGAAATTCCCTTGATGGCCTGGATCATGCCATAATAAACCTCTATATCTTTTACTTCCAGCATTGCCATATTTCCGTTCCTCCTATTCTCCCAGGTAAGCTGTGATTACCTTCGGATCCTTCAGCACATCGGCGGTATCGCCCTCTGCAAGCACCTGTCCGAAATTCAGAACGGTCAGCTTTTCGCAGATACCGGATACCAGCTTCATATCATGCTCAATCAGAAGAATCGTCATATGGAACTCATCCCGTACAAACCGGATGGTTTTCATCAATTCCAGGGTCTCGTTGGGGTTCATGCCGGCGGCCGGCTCATCCAGAAGCAGAAGCTTCGGATCGGTAGCCAGGGCTCTTGCAATCTCCAGCTTTCTCTGCTTACCATAGGGCAGGTTGGAGGCCTTGTAATCTGCTTCCTTGTCCAGATCGAAAACCTTCAGAAGCTCCATGGCCCGCTGGTTCATCTCTTTCTCCACCTTATAGTACTTCGGCAGGCGAAGAATGCCGGTCAGGGTAGAATATCTGTGATGATTGTGCAGGCCGACCTTTACGTTATCCAGAACCGTCAGGTCGCTGAACAGACGGATATTCTGGAAGGTACGGGCAATGCCGTGTTTATTGATTTCGATCGTTTTCTTACCTGTAATATTTTCACCGTCCAGCATAATATAGCCGTCATTGGGCTGGTACACGCCGGTCAGCAGGTTGAATACCGTGGTTTTTCCTGCGCCGTTTGGCCCAATCAGACCATAAAGCTGTCCCTGTTCTATCTCCATGTGGAAATCGTCTACAGCGCGAAGTCCGCCAAAGGAGATTCCAAGATTCTTTACTTCCAGTAATGCCATCTTATTTTACCTCCTTTGTCTTTTTGCCGCGCTTACACGCGTTCTTAATCCGTTCCTGAATCTCCTGTCCGCCCTGGCTGGAGGTAAAGATCATGGTTGCGATCAGAACCACTGCGTAAATCAGCATACGGTAATCGTTCAGGGAACGGAGAAGCTCCGGAAGCAGGGTCAGCACCACTGCCGCAATGATGGAGCCGCGGATATTGCCGATACCGCCCAGAACTACAAAGACCAGAATCATAATGGACATGTTGTAGCCGAAGTTCTTCGGCAGCGCAATCAGGGTAGACAGGTTATGGGCATACAGCACGCCTGCGGTTCCTGCCAGAGCCGCGGACACCGTAAAGGCCAGCAGCTTATACCTGGTAATATCGATTCCTACAGACTCGGCTGCGATACGGTTATCACGGATAGCCATGATCGCGCGGCCGGTGCGGGAATGGATCAGGTTGGTAACGATAAACAGCGTCACCAGAATCAGAATAATTCCAATCAGAAAAGTGGAATCATTGGGGGTTCCGGTAATACCCTGAGGTCCCTTGATCAGCACCTGTCCGCCGGGCTCCAGACCCAGAGACATACTGTCCTTGGTGGATACGTGGAAGCCTGCGCTGTCCCGTCCCAGGAAAATAACGTTGATTACATTTTTGATAATCTCGCCGAAGGCCAGGGTTACAATCGCCAGGTAATCGCCCTTCAGACGAAGTACCGGGATACCAATCAGGAAACCGAACAGCGCAGCCGCCGCGGTTCCGATCACCAGTGCCAGGAAAAAGCGCAGTCCGGAAATCTGGATGGTATCTGCCATAATCTTGGAAAACAGCGCGCCTGCAAAGGCTCCTGCGCACATGAAGCCCGCATGACCCAGGCTCAGCTCTCCTAAGATACCTACAGTCAGGTTCAGGGAAATGGCCAGAATCACATAGACGCAAAGAGGAACCAGAAGTCCCTGCAGCAGACTGGAAATCATGCCGGCCTGTAAACCAACGGTTACCAGAATATAAGCTACAATCACAATTCCGTATGTAATCAGATTGCTTTGAAGCTGTTTGCTCATTTTCTTCATCTTCCTCACCTACACTTTCTCCTGAATCTGCTTACCCAGAAGTCCGGTAGGCTTCACAAGCAGTACTACAATCAATACGGCGAACACAATCGCGTCTGCCAGCTGAGAGGAAATATAAGCCTTGCTCAGGATCTCAATCACACCCAGAAGGATGCCCCCGATAAATGCGCCCGGAATGGAACCGATACCGCCGAATACGGCAGCCACAAAGGCCTTGATACCAGGCATGGAGCCTGTATAGGGAGTCAGCGCCGGGTAGGAGGAGCACATCAGCACGCCTGCGATAGCCGCCAGGGCAGAACCGATCGCGAAGGTCAGAGCAATGGTCGCGTTGACATTGACGCCCATCAGCTGCGCGGCGCCGCTGTCCTCAGATACCGCCAGCATGGCGCGTCCGGATTTGGAATACTTCATAAAGGTCATCAGACCGGCCATGATAATCAGGCAGGCCAGAACCGTTACAACGGTTTCCCCGGAGATCACCAGCTTGCCGTCCATCAGCTTCAGCGCCGGAATGGTCACAACGGAAGTGAAAGACTTGGTATTGGCTCCATATATCAGAAGTGCTACGTTCTGCAGGAAATAGCTGACTCCAATGGCGGTAATCAGCACGGCCAGCTTGGAAGCCTTCCGCAGGGGCTTGTAGGCAATCCGCTCAATCAGCACGCCCAGAACTGTGCATGCCACAACCGAAAGCAGAACGCCCAGTACCGGAGGCAGTCCCATACCGCTGACGGCGGTAAACGCCACATAAGCGCCGATCATAATTACATCTCCATGCGCGAAGTTCAGCATCTTCGCAATACCGTATACCATAGTGTAGCCCAGCGCAATCAGCGCATATACGCTTCCCAGGCTGATTCCGTTCACCAGGTAGGATATGAATCCTATCATACATAACACCTCTTCTTTTTCTCTGTTGACGAGTTTTTCGTATTATTATAGCACACCGCTTTCCCCCGTTCAACACTTTATTGCGTTGATACAGCATATTTCCGAAATCTTTTCTGTATCAAAAGGGGAGGACCCTGTGAAGGATCCTCCCCCCGTTGGGTTGGTTATTTATCAAAGATTAAAGCTCTGTGTACTCTCCGTCTACAACTTTGACTACCAGCGGAGCCTTGTTGGGCTCGCCCTCAGCTCCCCATGTGATGTCCTTTCCGGTAACACCGCTGTAGGTGATAGTGGTCATAGCGCCCTTTATAGCGTCACACAGATCGGATAC
>CAKRTY010000011.1 GCA_934402125.1 uncultured Anaerosacchariphilus sp.
TCAGTGAGGAGCTGGAGCGCCTGAATGAGCGTTTCTTATTGCTGAAGACCAGAATCGGAGAGTTGGCAGAACAGGAGTAAGCAGGATACAGATGAAGAAAGAACAGCTTCAGTCGGTGGACGGAATACTGGAGGAACGAAAAGAGCGTCTGTACGGACGTCGGGAATTCCGGCGGTTTGTGGTGGAGTGCGTGGTGCTGGCAGCGCTGATTTACGCAGCCCTTCATTACATAATCGGCCTGGCGGTGGTCAGCGGAAGCTCTATGGAGCCGGGGCTGACCGATGGGGAAGTGGTGCTTTTCTACCGGCTGGACGAATCCTATCAGACCAATGATCTGGTGATTATCCATCGGGCGGACGGTGTGGAATATATCAAGCGTGTGGTTGCGGAGCCGGGGGACGTGGTGGAGCTTTCCGAAGAGGGAGAGCTTCTGGTCAATGGAAAGCTGCGGGAGATATCCACAGCGGTGGGAAAAACTCAAAGTACTTCGGCAGAGGTGGCCTATCCCTATACGGTTCCGGCGGACAGCTATTTTGTGCTGGGAGATAACCGGGAAAATTCCATGGATTCCCGGAGCTTCGGGGCGGTAAAGGCGGCCGATATCACCGGAAGGGTCTTTGGGTATATGGGAATGACGAGATAATAAAATTGCCCGGGAGACAATGTATATGAAAGGAAATGTCACAGCGATTCAGAGAGGCTTCACCTATGAACAGGTCAGAAGCGTATGCAGGGTGCTGGTACAGAGCGAGAAGATAAAAAATGTAGAAATTACTTTAAATACGCCGGACGCCCTTGGGATTCTTTCGAAGATTGCGGAAGAATTTCAGGGGGCGTTAAATATTGGCGCCGGAACGGTGATTACTTTCCGGGATTTGAAGCAGGTATTGGAACGAGACGTAAGGTTTGTTCTCTCGCCCACCGGCTATACGAAAGAGATGATAGAATACTGTCACGAAAGAAAAGTGACGGCAATTCCGGCGGCTCTGACGCCAAGTGAGATTCTGACACAGTTCGAGAACGGCGCGGACATTGTGAAGGTATTTCCGGCCAATGAATTTTCCAAAGGGTACGCAAAGAAGGTATGCGAGCCTTTGGGAAATTATCCGCTGATGGCGGTTGGCGGAGTCAACGCGGAAACGGTAAAAGAGTATCTGGATGGCGGGTATCAGTATGTGGGAACCTGCTGGGGACTCTTCCGTAAGCAGGATGTTCTGGAACAGAATGAAGCCGGTATGCTCCGGTCAGTCAGAGAATTTGAAGCCAATATGCAGATGGGAAACGGATAGTATGAAAGTTTCCCCTAAAATGAGGAGTGCCCCGACGTACCAGGTACGCCGAGGCTATTATGAAAAAATTTATCTATATGTGTAGTGAAAGCTTTTAAACGGTTAAGTAATTCGTTCCTTAACGTGTTTTTAGTATAGCAATGAATTATGAATAAATTATGAACATAATGTGAACTTAATGTAAAAGAGTACAAAAACCGGGAAAATCTCACGAAAAAACAGGGTAAAATAAACAAAAAATCCAGAAGGATGGGAAAAATAGCTTCGGCAAAACGCAGAGAAACAATAGGGAATAGACGGGAAAAATCGTGCAGTCCGCACAAAGCGGAGGAACGTCCGCGAGCGGCGGAATTTTGGGGAAATGTCTGTGACAGAAGAAGTCAGGGATAAGAAGGAAAGTACGCGGAAAAATACAGGAATACCACTTGTATACAGGCGGTGTGGAATGATAAAATAGAACTAACTAATAGTCTTGCAATAAAAGGGGTTAAAAATGGAAAAAGACGCAACCAGACCGGTATATATTATCGGTCACAAAAATCCGGATACGGATTCTATCTGTTCGGCACTGGCATACGCTTACCTGAAAAACACGCTTGAGGGAGGCGGTTATATCGCGGCCCGGGCGGGACAGCTGAATCAGGAGACCCAGTATGTCCTGAACTTCTTCCAGGCAGAGGCGCCGGTGTACGTGGCCGACGTTATGACTCAGGTGAAGGACATCGAGATACGAAAGACAGAAGGCGTGCAGGGCAATCTGTCCCTGAAGCAGGCATGGAACCTGATGCGCCGTATTGGGGCGGTGACCCTGCCGATTACCAGTGAACGCAAGATCGAGGGACTGATTACCATCGGTGATATCGCTACCTCTTATATGGACGTACTGGACAGCAAGATTCTGGCCCAGGCCAATACCCAGTACAGGAATATCATCGACACCCTGGAGGGCACCATTCTGGTGGGAAATCCGGAGGATTATTATAACCGGGGCAAGGTGCTGATTGCCGCAGCTAACCCGGATCTGATGGAGGATTACATAGAGGAGGGCGACCTGGTGATTCTGGGAAACCGCTACGAGTCCCAGCTCTGCGCCATTGAGATGCGGGCAGGCTGTATCATTGTCTGCGAGGGAGCCAAGGTTTCCATGACCATCAAGAAGCTGGCGCAGGAGCACCATTGCGTGGTGATCAGCACGCCTCACGATACCTTTACGGCGGCCCGTCTGATTAACCAGAGTATGCCGATCCGGTATTTTATGAAATCCGAGAATCTGACGATTTTCAATGTCAATGAGAAGACCGACGACATCAAGGAAATCATGGGTCAGAAGCGCTACCGTGATTTCCCGATTGTAGACAAGGACGATAATTATATCGGTATGATTTCCAGACGGAACCTGTTGAATCTGAAGCGGAAACAAGTCATCATGGTGGATCACAATGAGGAGACCCAGGCGGTGGACGGCCTGGATCACGCAGAGATTCTGGAAATCATCGATCATCATCGTCTGGGAACCCTGGAAACCATGTCTCCGGTATTTTTCCGGAATCAGCCCCTGGGCTGTACCGCAACCATCATGTACCAGATGTATCAGGAACGGGGCGTGGAGATTCCGAAAAAGATAGCGGGGCTTTTGTGCGCGGCTATCATATCCGATACGCTGATGTTCCGTTCTCCCACCTGTACCGTGATTGACAAAGGAGCGGCAGAACATCTGGCGCAGATTGCGGGCGTAGAAATCGAGGATCTGGCTGTGGATATGTTCTCGGCGGGCAGCAATCTGGGATCCCGCACGGCGGAGGAGATTTTCTATCAGGATTTCAAGCGCTTCGATGTGGGAAATGTGGAGTTTGGCGTAGGTCAGATCAACTCTATGAACGCAGTGGAGCTGGAGGAGATTCGAGAGAAGCTGATTCCCTATCTGCCGGTGGCTCACCGGGAGAGCGGTCTCAATATGATTTTCTTCATGCTGACCAATATCATCAAGGAGTCTACCGAGCTTCTCTGCTACGGACCCAATTCTGATACGCTGGTCCGGGAAGCCTTCCAGCTGCCTGAGGATGGCGACAGCTATCTGCTGAAGGGACTGGTATCCCGTAAGAAGCAGCTGATTCCTTCTCTGGCAGGCATGATTCAGCAGATGGAAGAAATGCGGTAATTGGAATATTATGGAAAATAAAACGGCACATAAAAAACAGCACTGGAGAGCAGGCAATATGCTCTACCCCCTCCCGGCAGTCATGGTAAGCTGTGCCAGGGAAGGAGAAAAACCGAATATTATTACAGTGGCCTGGGCCGGGACGGTATGCTCCGACCCTGCCATGGTATCCATTTCCGTAAGGCCGAACCGTTACTCCTACGAGATCCTGCGGGAGACAGGGGAATTTGTCATCAACCTTACCACAAAGGCTCTGGTGAAGGCTACAGATTACTGCGGCGTGCGCTCCGGCCGGGACGTGGATAAATTTGCGGAAATGCATCTGACGCCGGGAAAAGCTGTACATCTTAAATACGCGCCCACCATTGAGGAGAGCCCGGTGAATATCGAGTGCCGGGTAACCGAAGTAAAAGAGTTGGGAACTCATCATATGTTTCTGGCAGAGGTACTGGGCGTGACGGTGGATGAGGCTTATCTGAATGAAAATGGGCGTTTTGAGCTGAACAGCACAGGTCTGATTGCCTACTCTCACGGAACCTATTTTACCCTGGGGCAGGAGGTCGGAACCTTCGGCTACAGTGTACGGAAGAAGCCGGCCAGGAAAAAAGTCAGCAGAGGAAAGGGCAAACGATGAAAAAGAACGTGGTACTGATAGGAATGCCGGGAGCCGGAAAGAGCACCATCGGAGTCATTCTGGCGAAAATGATGGGAAAGGATTTTATTGACGCGGATCTGGTCATCCAGAAGGAGGAAGGCCTGCTTCTGAAGGACATCATCAAGCGGGACGGCCCGGACGGCTTCCTGGCGGTGGAGAACCGGGTCAATGCGGGCCTGAATCCCGCCAACGCCGTCATTGCCACCGGAGGAAGCGTGGTGTACGGAGAAGAAGCCATGCGGCACCTGGGTGAAATCAGCGTGATTGTGTACCTGCGGCTTTCCTACCAGGCGGTTCGTTCAAGACTTAGAGATGTAAAGGGCCGCGGCGTGGTACTGCGGGACGGACAGACCCTGCATGACCTGTATCTGGAGCGGGAAGGACTGTATGAGAAATACGCGGATGTGACCATTGAAGAGGATGGTCTGAACGTGGAAGAAACCTTAGAAAAGACTTTACAAGCCCTGGAAATGTTGGTAAAATAAAAAATGTTACAAAATTATTACACCTCGGAGCCGATCCGGGGTGTACTTGAGATTGAAGAAGAATCGGACGAATGAAAAAAAAGAAATTATTTTGGAATAAAAAATCACAGCTGGTATTTGCGGAATCTATGATGATTACCTGTGGCTGTATGCTGCTGGGCGTTCCTCTAATCGGAAGCGGCTTCGGAAGCGGCAACAGCTATTACGAGGTTACACTGGTGGGTAAGACCGTGGGGTCTGTCCGGAATCCCTCTGTGGTGGAAAACGCATTTCTGCAGGCCAGAGCCCGTATCTCCCGGGAGACCGACGGACTGGTGCTGGCGGACGTGGAATATGAACTGGATAAGGTGCCGAAGATTTTCGGCTCTACTATGGACAGCGAGACGCTGACCGACGCCTTCTACAACGAGCTGAGCCAGGTGGTGGCAAAGGCCAAGAAGAAGGCGTATCTGATGAAGATCAATGAGTTCACGGTGACGCTGGGAAGCTATCAGGACGTTATGGACGTGCTGTATGCCACCAAGGATCGGTTTGATACGGAGAATGAGTTCCAGATCAATATTGTGTCTGACGCGGCCCGGGAGCTGAATGTATATACCGTAGAGGTGTCCCGGCAGAATACGGCCGAGGAGACGGCGGAGGAAATGGCCAAGCTGGGCGGTATTGCCGGTATTGGAGAGGCCTGCGCGGGCGTGGGTGAATATGATGTGAGCCAGGCGGTGGAGAGCGTCATTACCAAGACGGTTACCGAGGAGGACGTGCAGCAGGAGAACGCGGAGGAAGAGGCGGAAACCCAGGTAGAGGGCGACGGCCTGCGTTCCGTGGATTTTGCGGAAAAGGTGGAGATTGCCGAGGCCTATGTGTCGCCGGATGAGATTACGCCGACCAACGAGGCTGTGGATCTGGTGACGAAGGATACGGCCAAGAATGAGATCTATGAAGTAAAGGCAGGAGATACCCTGTCTGTGATTGCCAACAGCAATGGTCTCCGTGTAGCGGAGGTGCTGGCGCTGAACGAGGGCATGAGTGAAAATACGGTGCTCCATGAGGGCGATGAGATTATCATTACCGTACCGGAGCCGGAGCTTTCGGTGAAGACGGTGGAGGAGTCCACCTATCAGGAAGAATACGATGCAGAGGTGCAGTATATCGACAATGACGAATGGTACACCACGAAGACGGAGGTGCGCCAGGAGGCACAGGCCGGATATCATGAAGTAACGGCCATGATAACGAAGAAAAATGGCGTGGAAGAGAGCCGCGATATCATTGCGGAGACGGTTCTGCAGGAGCCGGTTCCCAAGATTGTGGAGCGCGGAACCCAGACGCCGCCGACCTATATCAAGCCTATTTCCGGCGGACGCTTTACCTCCGGCTTTAAGAGACGGTGGGGCCGCATGCATAAGGGCGTGGACTGGGCGTGCCCGATCGGTACGGCGGTTATGGCTTCCTGCGGCGGTACGGTAGTGCAGGCCGGCTGGTTCAGCGGCTATGGAAACTGTATTACCATTCGCCATCCGGACGGCAAGCAGACCCGGTATGGCCACCTGAGCAAGATTCTGGTATCCTCCGGACAGAAGGTAACCCAGGGACAGAAGATTGCGCTGAGCGGCAATACAGGACGAAGTACGGGACCCCATGTACACTTTGAGATTATTATCAATGGCAGTCAGGTAAATCCGCTGCCGTATCTGAACTGACAGAAAAAAACAGCCCGGAGCGTTTGACTCCGAGCTGTTTTTTATACCACCGAAAATCCTTTGTTTTTCAGGCAGACCTCAACCTCGGCTGTATCCTGGGTCTGGAATACCAGGACAGGCTTGCCGGACGCGCGGTTGAAGGACAGGTAGATATAGTTGATGTTGATGTTGCTTTCGGACAGGGCCTTCAGAAGCTTATTGAGGTTACCTACCTCGTCTTCCACCTCCACGCCGATGACGGAGGTCAGCTTGCACAGGTAACCCACAGCCTCCAGGGCTTCCATAGCCTTCTTTGGATCGGAAACAACCATGCGGTTGATGCCGTATTCAGCGCCGTCGTTGGTGCAGGATCCCCAGATATTGATATTTTCCTGGACCAGCACTTCGGTGATATTCTGCATGGTGCCTCTCTTATTCTCGGCATAGATTGATAACTGCTGTAACATAATAAAACTCCTCTCTTCAAAAAATATAGATTCAGGAAATATTCCCTGGAACTTTAGAACTTTGCAGTGCGAAACTAACCCCATCATAACACAGGCCGCCGTATTTTACAATGGTATTTAAAAATAGATTGTGCTATACTGGTTACAATTTAAGGAACTGATCATATAGAAATGGAACAAGTGATAAAATAAGTATAGCATATGGAAGAATTAAAAGCATTATTGGAAAAATATTTAAATGAAAATCTGGAGCTGATTACTTTAAGCGCGCCGCGAAAGGGCCGGGAGGAAGGAAAGGCCCGGATCCGTCCGGTGCTGCTGCGGGAGGAGCTGAAATTCCAGACAGAGATTTTCCGGGGTCCCAAGGCCTTTCACGAAAATCTGGATAAAGCCGAGGCGGCCGAGCGGATTGCAGAACTGATGACAGACGTGTTCTGCCAGCTTCAGCTGCAGGCGGCCGCAGGCCAGGTGACCGCGCTGGTGAGCAAGAAGGGCAAGGTCACGGTAAAAGAAAAGCGCCAGCCAGGGAAACAGCTGCCCGGTGACGAAAAGAAAAGCGTAAAACGGGAGGAGCTTGCCCATAATAAGAAAAAGCGCTATCTGCTGGAGGAGGGACGTCCGGTTCCTTTTTTAGTGGACCTGGGCGTCATGACCCCTGAGGGAAAGATTGTCCACGCCCGTTACGATAAATTCCGTCAGATCAATCGTTTCCTGGAATTTGTGGAGGATATTCTTCCGGCGCTTCCGAAAGGCAGGGAGCTGACCATTCTGGATTTCGGCTGTGGAAAATCCTACCTGACCTTCGCAATTTATTATTATCTGCGGGAGTGTCAGGGGCTGGATGTGCGGATCATCGGCCTGGATCTGAAGGAAGATGTGATTCGCAAATGCAGCGAACTCAGCCACAAATATGGTTATGATAAACTAACCTTCCTGCAGGGGGACATTGCCGGATACGAGGGCTGCACGCAGGTAGACATGGTCGTGACGCTGCATGCCTGCGATACGGCTACGGATTACGCCCTTTACAAGGCGGTAAAATGGGGCGCCAGCGTCATTTTGTCGGTCCCCTGCTGTCAGCACGAGCTGAATCGGCAGATAGAAAATGAAACCCTGGCTCCGATTCTGAAATATGGCCTGTTAAAGGAGCGTATCGCGGCACTGGCTACGGACGGCCTCAGGGCAGAGCTTCTGGAGCAGCAGGGCTACGAGACACAGCTTCTGGAATTTATCGACATGGAGCATACGCCGAAAAATATTCTGATTCGCGCAGTGAAACGGAAGAACGAAAAGAAAGCGGGAGCGGCGTCGGAGGCGGCCTTTGAGGCCTGCGCGGAAGCCTTACATGCAAATCTGACATTGGAGAAGCTTCTGAATGCGGGTACGTCTCCGGTAGAGAGCTACCGCGCCAGACGCAGAAATACCGAAAACGCGAAAGGAGAGAGCCGGTGAAAAAGCTAGGAATAAGAATCGCGACTATCGTAGCGGCCTTCTTTTGGGGCGTGGCCGGTATGAGCTATTTTCTGATGGCGGGCAATACGGATTCTACGGCGGAGATGGCCGACGCGACCCTGCCGCTGATTTACATGGAGCGGGAGGGCCGGGAGCTGAATCTGCTCCACGGCTATACGAAGAGCATGGATGGGGCCACAATCCGGGACGCGGTTTATCCGCTTCCGACGGACCGTGTTGTGGATTTCCGGGTAGAGTATCCGGACGCCAAGGTGCAGAAGATCAGCTATGAGGTGCGGAGCGCGGATACCACAAGACTGGTAGAGGACGGAGAGATTACCGATTACAACCGTTCGGGGCGGACACTGGAGGCAAGTCTGAAGCTGAAGGATCTGTTGGATGAAAATGAAGAATATCTGTTGGTGCTCCATCTGGATCTGGAAAAGGATCGGGAAGCATATTATTACACACATGTGAAGGAAACCGGAGAAAATCATCTGGACGAGTGCCTGGCCTTTGTAGACGAGATTCACAGCGCCCTGTTTGACAAAAACAATACCGTCAGCATTGCCCAGTATCTGGAATCAGACGACAGCATTAGCAACAAATCCCTGGCGCACGTGTCGATCCATTCCAAATATAAGCAGCTGATCTGGAGCGATATGGAGGTACAGGAGCCGGACCCGGACGGAGTCCGGATGTATCTGACGGAAGCAGACGGCTCGGTGGCTTCCGTACGGCTGGAATATGAGATATCCTATGAAAATGACGCAAAGGAGACGGAACGCTATGAGGTGACGGAGGCCTATCGGGTCCGTTATACCTCGCAGCGCATGTATCTGTTGAATTATGACCGGAAGGTGGATCGGATCTTTGATCCGACCCTGGAGATTTTTACCAAAAACGGTGTAGAACTGGGTATCCTGAACAGCGCGGTGGAATACCGGAAAAATGATGAGGAAAATGTGGTCGGTTTTGTGCAGAACGGGCAGCTCTGGTGTTACGATGTAGCCCAGAACAAGGTGTCGCTGGTCTTTGGATTCCGGGAGGGCGATGACCTCCGGGGCGCATATGATGAGCATGCCATCCGCATTCTGAAGGTGGATGAATCCGGAAGCATGAATTTTCTGGTCTATGGTTATATGAACCGGGGAAACCACGAAGGGGAGACCGGCGTGGCACTGTATACGTATGACGCGCTGACCAATTCCGTGGAGGAGCGGGCATTCCTGGCCAGCACGGAATCCTTTGCGGTACTGCAGGCGGGAATGGGTTCGATGGCTTATGTAAATGATGCCGGACAGTTTTACCTCTATTTGAAGGAAACGGTACTGCGGATTGACCTGAATACCATGGAGTATGAGGCGATAGACGAAGGAATCGCGGCCGGAAGCGGTATGATATCCGAGGATGGACATCTGGCTGCCTGGCACGAAGAAAATTCCCTGTATGCGTCCCGGAATGTGGCGGTGCTGAATCTGGATACGGGCAAAAGCCGGGAGATTCAGGCGGACGAAGGATATTATATCCGGGCGCTGGGCTTTATGGGTACGGACTTTATCTACGGAGAGGCCCGGGAAAGCGATGTACAGAAGGGCCTGACCGGTAACGAGCTGTTCCCTATGGGCCGCATTATCATTGAAAATGAGCAGGGCGAGCTTGTCCGGGAATTTGATTACGAAGCCCAGGGAAAATATGTGACAGATATTACCATTGAGAGCAACCGGATTTCCCTTAACTGTGTCCGGAAAACTGCTGAGGGTGGATATGAGGCGGCGGATCCAGAGCCGATTACGAATAAAACCACAGAAGTTGTGGAAAAGATATCTCTGGAGACTAAAAGCAGCGAACCCAAGAAACAGGAGTATTATTTTGCCCTGTCGGGCACCAGGGGCAGCGGCAAACTGCGAACCCTGACGCCGAAGCAGGTAGTGTTTGAGGGGAACCGGACGCTTTGGCCGGAACAGGGAGCAGAGGATTCCCATTATTATGTGTACGGCTTTGACGGCACCTTTGCGGGTGCGTTTGCGTCGGCCAACAGGGCGGTGCAGACAGCTTATGACAATATGGGAGTCGTCGTGGACGCGCAGCAGAATACCCTGTGGACCAGAGGCGGCAGAAAGACCCGGACAAATCTGGGAGCTATGAGTAATCCGCAGCAGAAGGACGGAGAATCCGGTCTGCAGGCGGCGTTGGAGCTTCTGCTGGGAACCCGGAAGAGCTACAGCGACATCAGCGCATATCTGGAGGAAGGCTATACGCCCTATGAGATTTTATCCGCTCAGACCACGGGCCGGGTGCTGGATTTGTCCGGCTGTTCGGTGAGCATGGTTCTCTATTATGTAAGCGAAGGATATCCGGTGCTGGCGCTGGAGGGTGGAAATACCGCGGAGCTGATTACCGGTTATGATCCGCAGAATATTGTGGTGACGGATCCGCTGACCTGCGAGAGCAGTAAGCGCGGCATGAACGACAGCACAGAACAGTTTATGCAACTGGGCAATCTGTTCCTGGTATGCCTGCCGGAGACAGAAAAATAAAGAAAAAGCGTTCAGAATGTTTTAATATCAGGAGGAAGCAGACATGGACAAGAGAATCCGAACACTGGCGAAAAATCTGGTAAATTATTCCTGTAAGGTACAGCCGGGCGATAACGTATACGTCCACTATACCGGCCCGTCCACGGAAGAGCTGGCGCGGCAGCTTATCAAAGAAGTGTACGCCGCAGGCGGACGGCCCTTTCCCCATTATACGAATCCGAAGGTCCAGCGGGAAATGCTGCTGGGCTGTACGGAGGAACAGCTGAAGCTGATGGCTGAAATCGACGCGGCGGAAATGTCGAAGATGGACTGCTACATCGGCGTGCGCGGCGGCGACAATGTGTCGGAGTATTCCGATGTTCCTTCAGAGAAAATGCATCTTTATGAAACCCTGTACGCGACGCCGGTTCATCACAATATCCGGGTGCCGAAGACCCGGTGGGTAGTCTTACGCTATCCGAACGAATCCATGGCCCAGCTATCCGGCACCAGCACGGAGGCCTTCGAGGACTTTTATTTCGACGTCTGCAACCTGGATTATTCGAAGATGAGCGAGGCCATGAAGCCCCTGGTAGACCTGATGAACCGCACGGACAAGGTGCGTCTGACGGCGAAGGGAACCGATTTGAGCTTTTCGATCAAGGATATTCCAGCCATCGCCTGCGACGGGCAGATGAATATTCCGGACGGAGAAGTGTATACCGCACCGGTACGGGATTCCATAAACGGCGTCATCACCTATAATACGCCGTCCATTTGTCAGGGTACGACCTTTGAGAATGTCTGCCTGGAATTTGAGAATGGTAAAATCGTGAAGGCCACGGCCAACAATACAGAACGGCTGAATCAGATTCTGGATACGGACGAGGGAGCCCGCTATGTGGGCGAGTTCGCCATCGGCGTGAATCCCTATATCCTTCAGCCCATGAAAGATATCTTGTTTGATGAGAAAATCATGGGTTCCATTCACCTGACTCCAGGCAATTGCTACGACGAAGCGCCTAACGGCAACGTCAGCGCCATTCACTGGGATCTGGTGCTGATTCAGCGGGAAGAATTCGGGGGCGGCGAGATCTGGTTCGACGACCGCCTGATCCGGAAAAATGGCCGCTTCGTAATTCCGGAGCTCGAGTGCCTGAACCCGGAGAAGCTGATATAAGATAAATTATGCGTGGTGCTATTTTAGAAAAACAGCCCGGGAAAGGGAATGGGGTCCCCCTGCGGCGGCGTTCGTGAATTTTCCGAGCGTTTTGTACGCCCTGGCAGCATCCGAAGGAGGCACTGTCCGAGGCCCTTTAGGGCCGAGTTTGCCGATCGGGTGCGAATAAGCCGGGTGTACAAGACGCCGGAAAATTTGCGTTGCAGCCGCAGGGGGACCCTTTCTCCTTCCCGGGCGTCCATCCTAATAATCCTCCTCGATCACCTGCACCTCCAGATAATCAAACGCAATCGAATCAATAAAGCTATCCTGATAAAACCGCACCTTTGCCGTCCGCTTAAAATCCTCGATACAGGACTCCAGCCAGATAGGTTTGCTCAGATCAAACTGATGACAGATCTCATCCAGCGCGTTAAAAATCTTGTGCGTCCGCGTTTCGTCCGAAAAATCCTCAACCACCATATCCTTTAACATATGATTACTCTTAAATTCCCTGGCCCAGATTCGCATAAAAACCTCCCGTTTCAAAAATTATTTCTATAATAAAGAAAATAGATATCAAAACGATAACACAACACTTAGAGTATAAAGGCAGCCACCCTGTTTGTAAAGAAAGAATGCCGGGAAAAACCTTGAAAAACTGCGAAAAAACCCTTGCTTTTGCGGAAAAATTATGTTATAGTATCACCTTGTGATATATTATTAAAATTCCTTGTTTCCCCCATAGTGAGGAAGCCAGAGACCAAAAGGAGGAAAAGCATGAACAAGTATGAATTAGCATTAGTTGTGAATGCAAAGGCAGAGGATGACGTCAGAACCGCTACCGTAGAGAAAGCGAAAGAGTATATCGCTCGTTACGGCGGTGTAGTGACAGAGGTGGAAGATTGGGGCAAGAAGCGTCTTGCTTACGATATCCAGCACATGAGAGAAGCGTACTACTACTTCATCCAGTTTGACGCTGACGCAACCTGCCCGGCAGAGGTGGAGAAGCACGTTCGTATCATGGAGAATGTCATCCGCTATCTGTGTGTTCGCAAAGACGCATAGAGACAAGGTTTTTAACCGAACAAGTGGAGGATTGTTGGTATGAATAAAGTAATTTTAATGGGACGTTTAACCCGTGACCCGGACGTTCGTTATTCTCAGGGAGAGAACGCGAGCGCATTCGCAAGATATACACTGGCAGTGGACAGAAGATTCAGACGGGACGGAGAGGCAACCGCTGATTTTATCAGCTGTGTGGCATTCGGACGTCAGGCTGAGTTTGCTGAGAAGTATCTGCGTCAGGGAACGAAGATTGCGATTACCGGACGTATCCAGACCGGCAGCTACACGAATCGTGACGGACAGAAGGTTTACACCACAGACGTGGTTGTAGAGGAACAGGAGTTTGCGGAGAGCAAGGCGGCAGCAGGCGAGCATGCAGGCGGCTTCCAGCCCCAGAACAATTCCAATCCTTTCCAGTCTGCACCGGCTCCTTCCGCAGCAGCGGGAGATGGATTCATGAATATTCCGGATGGAATTGACGAAGAATTACCGTTTAACTAACAATCGTGGAAGAGAATGGAAAGATTAACAGGAGGTAAAAGCCATGGCTTACACAAAATCCGATAAAGGCGACGCGCCCATGAGACGTAGAGGCATGGGACGCAGAAGAAAGAAAGTTTGCGTATTCTGCGGTAAAGAGAATAACGAAATTAACTACAAGGA
>CAKRTY010000012.1 GCA_934402125.1 uncultured Anaerosacchariphilus sp.
GTCGTAGTACGCCACCGGGCCGGGCTTCAGGTCCTTGTAGGCACCGGCTCTGCCGTGAATCTCATAAAACTCTTTGATGGTGTCGTCGGTCTTCCAGATGGAGGACAGGCAGGTGGTCTCTGTGGTCATGACATCAATGCCGATACGGAAGTCCGCGCTTAAATTCTCCACGCCGTCTCCCACAAACTCCATCACCTTATTGTTGACATAGCCCTTCTCGAAGACTGCCCCAATGATAGCCAGCGCCACGTCCTGGGGACCTACGCCCTTCTGGGGCTCTCCGGTCAGGTACACGCCTACTACGCCAGGCATATTGATATCATAGGTCTGGTTCAGCAGCTGCTTTACCAGCTCCGGTCCGCCCTCGCCCATGGCCATGGTTCCCAGGGCGCCGTAGCGGGTATGGCTGTCAGATCCCAGAATCATCTTGCCGCCCTCTGCCAGCATTTCCCGGGCAAACTGGTGGATCACTGCCTGATGGGGCGGTACATAGACGCCGCCGTACTTTTTCGCGCAGGTCAGGCCAAACATGTGGTCATCCTCGTTGATGGTTCCGCCTACGGCGCAAAGGCTGTTGTGACAGTTGGTCAGCACATAGGGAATCGGGAATTTCTCCAGTCCCGAAGCCCGGGCTGTCTGAATGATTCCTACAAATGTGATATCGTGGGACGTCAGCTTATCGAATTTGATCTCCAGCTTGTCCATATTGCCGGATGTATTATGTGACTCCAGTATTCCATAAGCGATGGTCTGCTTCTTCGCTTCTTCTTTGGACGGCACCTGACCAAGCTGGCTTTCCAGCACGCTCTGCGCGTCCTTGGTATCCGGAATAATCTCTGTTCCGTTCAGCAGATATGCTCCGCCTTCCAGTAATTGAACCATGTTTCTCCTCCTGCTGTTGTGAATGTTGTGACCTCGGACGGGCGGGTCTTCTGGAAACTGCTATCGCAGTTTCCAGAAGCATCGGAGGGCCCTCCGATGTCTGTCTTTGTAAAACCATAGTCTTACAAGCAAGCTTGACGCCTATGGTTTTCCAAATCCAGCCGCCCTATGGCCTGTTACGTTCCATTATAAAAAGAGCCTGCAGAAATTGCAAGCTCTCTTTCTTATTATTCCAGGTCCTTTTATTCGATTTCCTGCCGGAAATCCGCTTCCGGGAATATGATGGTTGCCTTAAACAGGTCACCGTCCAGATAGATGTTGAAGCTTCCCTTCTGAAGCTCTGTCAGGTTCCGGGCGATGGAAAGTCCTAAGCCGCTGCCTTCGGTGCTGCGGGCCACATCTCCCCGGATAAAACGCTCCGTCAACTCGTCCGCGTTGATATTCAGAGGCTGCTCGGAGATATTTTTGATACTGAAGCGCACCATATGCCCCACCGTGGTCAGCTCCACGTAGACCCGGGTATTCGGCATGGCGTACTTGGCCGTATTGTTATACAGATTCTCAATGACGCGCCAGAGCCTCCGGCCGTCCGCCACGATCACCACCGGCTCCTCCGGCATATCTACCACCAGCTTCAGACCTTTATTCTCAAATTTTTCACTGAATTCACCGTTGGTCTGCTGAATCAGCTCCTGGAAATTAAGGCGGTTCAGCTCCAGCTTCACATTTCCGGAGCTGATCCGGGAAGCCTCCACCAGATCGTCGGTCAGGTGCTTCAGTCTCAGCGCTTTATCCTCCAGAATCGCGATGTAATTTCTGGCGCGCTCGTTCTGGATATCCTCCCGCTTTAAGAGATCCACGTAATTGATAATCGACGTCAGCGGCGTCTTGATGTCATGGGATACATTGGTAATCAAATCAGACTTCAGACGCTCGTCCCGGACGCTTTTCTCCACCGCCGCGGACAGGCCGCTGCCCATCTGGTTGACTGCCTCCGCAAAGACCCGGTTGTCTCCGCTGATCTGTTCCATGGGGATCTGCGCCGTCAGCTCTCCTGCGGATATTTTCTTGATCCCGTCCAGAATTTTCTGCCGCTGGACTGCCTGCCGGAGCAGAAAGACGCCCACTCCCAGGTCAAAGAACACCAGCAGGATTATTCCAAATTCTCCCATTATCAGGAGCACTACGTTTCCCAGCAGAAAGCCTGCATAGCAAAGCATGGTTTTTGTGGTGGTCTTCCGGTTTCTCATGATTTCCCCAAAGAGATTGCAAACCAGACAGAACACACTGTTCTTCCACAAGGTATGCGCCTTGATTCTCCGCACCAGGCTGCTATAGCCAATCAGGAACAGCAGATTCAGCGCAAAGGTGGTTACGCCGCCGGCCAGCGCGAATTCTCTCATCTCCAGATTCCGCACAGACACGCCGTTGGAAACCAGCACCAGAATCAGCCAGGCCGGGATCATAAGGCTCAGGGCCGCCGGCTCTGTATGCATCCGGTCAAAGCGGTTCAGCACAATCTGCCCGTCCTCCTCGGTGCCCCGTCCTGCTGCCAGCGTCAGATATACCATCGTCAGCAGATAGAGCACTGCGCCCAGGATCACGCCGTACACCGCCATCCGGCTCACAGGCGCGATTTCCTCATACTGCTTCTTATACTGGGCCAGCTTATCACTGGCCTTATAGTCCGTATCCACCGCTACAGCCAGGATATAGTCGCCGTCCACCGAGGGCGGATAGCTCTTCACATAGCTGCTCAGCTCACTTAGGGAAATGGGCATGCCGCTGGAATCGTAGCTCATATCCCCGCTGTCATAGATCAGGTAATCCTGATAGCTTCGGATATAATCCAGCAGTCCCTCGGGGCTGGAAAACTTTTCCTTTCCAAAGCTTTTCATATTGGTATAGATCTTCTTGGTGAAATCCTCCGGAGAAACCTGTTCCACAGACTTGGGAATCACAAAGTAACGCATATTGGTCATACTGGGGCTGAACAGCTCCAGGTTCTCCGTATAGGCGAAATAGTCATTGTAGATAACCGGAAGCGTGCTCTCCAGATCCTGATAGAGCTCCTGCAGCTGGGCCGTCGTCAGCTTCCGCTCCTCCGCGTAGGCCGTAATGCTGTCATAGCCCACCGGGGCGTAACGCTCCTCTACAGCCTCCAGCTGCTCCACATTGCGGACTGTTCCCTGCATCATCCCAAAGGGGATCTCCTCGCCGTCGGTGATGAATTCCTCTATATAGCCTTCTTCCGTACTGTATTCTTCCGCCGCGTATTCTTCCACGGCTGCTTCTTCTGCAGCAGCCCCTTCCGCCGCGTATTCTCTCTCCGGCGCGGCTGCGGTTGAGCTTGTGATACTGCTGCCTCCGTTCATGCTGGAAATGGAACCCACCTCGGTTCCGTCCTGGTTGTACAGAGACTGCTCCGTATAATTGGTGAAGCTCTTGGACAGATAACCTACCGTACCGTCGTCGTAGGTAATCTTCATCAGGGTTCCGGTTTCCATTCCCTCCAGAGACCAGTTCAGCAGATCCGCCAGCGCGTAATAGAGGCCGCCGTCCTTCGGATCCCCGTTCCCGATGGTGCTGTTATCCGCGTACTGCTGAATATTCACCAGCAGCTTTCCGTCATAAACGCCATTTTTTTCAAACTTGCTCTCCCGGCTGGCTGCCCGGACGCAGCGATAAATCTGCTCCAGCACCTCGTTCTGGTAATACCCGGTGCTCTCAAAGTTCTGATCCTTTCCCACAAAGCCAAAGCCGCTGCCGCTCACATAGACCGTACATACGACCACGGACAGCACCAGCACCACAGCGCATATCTGATTGACTAAAAGAGCCGCCAGCTTCCACGGCCTTGCATATTCCCATCGCTTCATTTACAGCTTCTCCACCTTATAACCGATTCCCCAGACCACCTTCAGATAGCGGGGTTCCTTGGCATTGATCTCAATCTTCTCCCGGATATGGCGGATATGCACCGCCACCGTATTATCTGCGCCAATTGCGTCTTCATTCCAGATACTTTCGTAAATCTGATTAATAGAGAAAACTTTACCCTGGTTTTTCACCAGAAGCAGCAGAATATTGTACTCAATGGGCGTCAGCTTTACCGGTTCCCCGTCCACGGTAACCTCCTTCAGGTCGTCGTTGATCATCAGGCCACCGGTCTGATAGACCTTCTGATTCTCTCCCGCGGCGTTGCCCAGCTTGGTATAGCGGCGAAGCTGGGACTTCACCCTTGCCACCAGCTCCAGCGGATTGAAGGGCTTGGTCACATAATCGTCCGCGCCGATATTCAGACCCAGAATCTTGTCCGCATCCTCGGATTTGGCCGACAGAATGATAATGGGAATGCTGCTTTTTTCCCGGATCTTCAGGGTTGCCCTGAGGCCGTCCAGCTTCGGCATCATAATATCGATAAGTAAAAGCTGCACGTCCTCCCGCTCCAGCATATCCACTGCCTGCAGCCCGTCGTAGGCCTTCAGGATCCGGTAGCCCTCCTGGGACAGATAAATCTCTATGGCGTCTACGATTTCTTTATCATCATCACAGACTAAAATCGTGTTTTTCTTTTTGTTCATGTTCTCACCCTCATATCTGAATCATCTTCTTACGACCTCAGCAGCAAGTGCTTCGGCCTGTACTGAACATATTAAAATAGACAGTAAAATGATACGATTACATTTTACTGTTTATCATAAGTTATAACAAGGCTTTTTTAACTTCTCACAATGATAATTCTTAAGATTTTCTTTGGATTCTTTCAACCACCAGAAAAGAGAAAATATCCCCCTCGTCGGGCGTTAGCTTATTTTCCGCCAGCTTCTGATTGCGCTAGGCAGCGCCTGAAGGAGCCACTGTTTGAGGCCCTTCAGGGCCGAGTTTGGCGGTCAGGCGCGAATAAGCCGCGCGGTCAGAAGCCGGAAAATAATGCGTGCCCGGCGAGGGGGACATTTTCTCTTTTCGTCCATTTATTTCAGGTAATCCGCATACTTCTCCTCACTTGCACTGAGGAACACAATACCGATGATTCCCGGGCCTGTATGGGCCCCGATGGCGCAGCCTACCCAGGATTTGATGATTCCGCGGCAATGATATTTCTCCATCAGGATCTCGCAGACATGCTCACAGGTTTTGGGATCATTTCCATGAACCACGCCGATGATCTGCTTATCCAGCTCCACGCCCCGTTCGCCCACCAGCTCTACACAGCGCTTCAGGGATTTATGCCGTCCCCGCACCTTCTCGAAGGCTACCAGCGCACCCTCGTCATTGACCTCGATGATCGGCTTTACGTCCAGTACGCCGCCCAGTACTGCGGAGGTACGGCTTAAGCGTCCGCCCTTGTACAGATATTCCAGCGTCTCTACGGTTACAATATGCTCCATGTGATCGCAGAAGTACTGCGCCGCCTCGATGATCAGCTCCTTCGGCGCGCCATTTGCCTGCATCCGCAAGGCCTTCTCCACGACCAGGCCAAAGCCCAGAGACGCGCATTTTGTATCTATGATCGTGAGCTTAAAGTCCGGATATTCCTCCAGAAGCTCCTCCTTCGCCAGATTCGCCGCATTGAAGGTGCCTGCGATTCCTGTGGAGAAGCACAGATACAGCACCTCGTCCCCGGCCTTCGCGTAGGGCTCGAAATTCTCCCGGAACATATACTGGTTGATATGATAGGTTTTGATGTCGGCTCCTTCCGCCTGAATCCGGTAGAAATCCTCCGGGAAAATGGTCTTGCCGTCAAAATAGTCGGTTCCGTCGATGGTCACCGGCGTCGGAATCACATGAAGCTGATATTTGTCGATAATTTCCTTTGGCAGATCCGTCGCGGAATCTGTGATAATCTTAAATGCCATGTTCTTCTCCCCTGAATTTAATTGGCAGCCCCTGATACCCTGCTGCTTATTAGTTTACATAATATACGTTCTGGTTTCTACTCCAGCGTCTCCAGCTGTGCCAGCCAGAGCGAAGCGCAGGCGTCGCTTGGCATCCGCAGGTCTCCCCTGGGCGACACCGCCACGGAACCCACCTTCGGGCCATCCGGCAGACAGGAACGCTTGAACTGCTGGGCAAAATACCTGCGATAGAATACCTTCAGCCATTTCAGTATGGTTTCCTTCTCATACACGCCTGCAAAGGCTTTCCGGGCCAGCCGGTAAATCTTCTCTGGCTCAAAGCCGAAACGTAAGATGTAATACAGATAAAAATCATGAAGCTCGTAAGGGCCCACCAGATCCTCTGTCTTCTGGGCAATCTCTCCGTCCTTGGGCGGCAGAAGCTCCGGACTCACCGGCGTATCCAGCACGTCCAGAAGCACCGCGGACAGCCTGGAATCCCCGCAGGTATCCGCATAATAGCGCACCAGATGGCGCACCAGAGTTTTCGGCACTCCCGCGTTGACGCCGTACATGGACATATGGTCTCCGTTGTAGGTAGCCCAGCCCAGCGCCAGCTCCGACATATCGCCGGTACCGATCACCATGCCTCCCGCCTGATTTGCCAGATTCATCAGCACCTGGGTCCGTTCTCTCGCCTGGGAATTCTCATAGGTCACATCGTGAACCGCCGGATCGTGTCCGATATCCCGGAAATGAAGGGTCACCGCCTCCCGGATATCTACCTCCTTCAGCGTGGCTCCCAGCTTCTCTACCATATCGCAGGCATTGCGATAGGTCCGGTCTGTAGTTCCGAAGCAGGGCATGGTCACACCCAGGATACCGGAACGGGGAAGTCCCAGACTGTCAAAGGCCTTTACTGTAACCAGAAGCGCCAGGGTGGAATCCAGTCCGCCGGAGATACCGACCACAGCCGTCCTGCAATGGGTATGCTCCAGACGCTTCTTCAATCCCATGTACTGAATGGCGAAAATCTCCTCGCAGCGGCGCTGTCTGTCGCTGTCGCTGCTTGGTACAAAGGGTGCCGGATCCACATAGCGGGTAAGCTCCGTATCCTCTTTTTTCAGATGGAAGCCGATCTCCGTATAGGCTTCCGAAGCGTCCGTCTGAAAGGTCGTCATCCTTCTTCTCTCGCCCACCAGACGGGCGATATCCAGCTCCGCGTAAATGGTCTCGCTGGTAAAACGGGCCGACTCCGCCAGAATTGTACCGTTCTCCGCAATGATATTGTGACCGCCGAATACCAGGTCCTGGCTGGATTCGCCCTCCCCGGCGTTGGCGTAGATATAGCCGCATACAAGTCTCGCCGACTGTCCGCCTATAAGAGACTCCCGATACCGGTTCTTTCCGGTGGTCTCGTCGCTGGCCGAGCAGTTCACGATGACGGTCGCGCCCGCCAGCGCATGACGGATGCTGGGGGGATTCGGCACCCATACGTCCTCGCAAATCTCCGCCGCCACCGCCAGGCCGCTAAGCTCCTCACAGGTGAACAAGATGTTCGTTCCAAAGGGGATATAATCGCCGTCTTCCCCCTCTTCGGGAACCCACACGTCCTCCACCCTGCTGTTGCCCGGCGTAAAATGGCGCAGCTCATAAAATTCTCCGTAGTTGGGAATATGCACCTTCGGCACCAGTCCCAGCAAATGGCCGCCGCAAAGGGCCGCCGCCACATTGTAGAGCTTGCCGTCCTTCTCCCAGGGCAGTCCTACAAAAAGCAGCGCATCCAGATCCGCCGTCTCCTTCGCAATGTGGAACAGCTCCTCTCTGGCGCTCTTTAAAAGCAGCTCCTGTAAAAATAAGTCCGAACAGGTATATCCGGTAATACCCAGCTCCGGAAATACGATAATCTTCGCGCCCTTCCCGGCCGCCTCTCTGGCAAGCCTTATGGTTTCCGCGCCGTTGGCCCTTGTATCTGCCACCTGAATCTTCGGCGTCACCGCCGCCGTTCTGATAAACCCGTGTCTCATGGCTAGATCTCCTTACCTTTTCGCTATACTCAGAATCTCTTTCAAATCTTCTATATTAAAATGATAAGCATGATTACAGAAATGGCATTTCACCTCGATGGGCTTATTGTCCTGAATCATTTCCCGGATATCCTTGCTGCCGATGCTGGCAATCGCCCGCGCCACCCGCTCCTTGCTGCAGTTGCAGTACCAGGAGGCCGGAATGGTATCATTAATCTCCAGACCAAAATCGCCCAGCAGATATTCCAGAAGCTGCTCCGGGCTCATACCCTGGTCGAGCAGTTTCGTTACAGAATCCATCTTCGAAAGCTTTTCCTCCAGGGCGTCGATCACCTTATCGTCCGTAAAGGGCATCAGCTGAAGGATAAAGCCGCCTGCCTGCTGAACCGTATTGTCCTTATTCAGCAGCACGCCCAGTCCTACCGAGGAGGGCACCTGCTCGGAGGTGGCGAAGTAATAGGTCAGATCCTCCGCGATTTCTCCGGTCTGAAGCTCTACGGTTCCCACATAGGGCTCCTTCAGTCCCAGATCCTTGATGACACGTAAGGTGCCGGGTCCGATGGCTCCGGATACGTCCAGCTTTCCCTTGGCGTTTGGCGGAAGCAGTACCATGGGTTCGTCCACATAGCCCTTTACCCGGGCCTTGGAGTCCGCTGTGACGGTAATACCGCCGATGGCTCCTGCCCCCTTAATCTGCAGGGTCAGCAAATCTGCGTCGCCCTTCATCATGGAGCCCATCATGGCTCCGGCTGTCAGAAGACGCCCAAGTGCCGCCGTGGCTACCGGGCTGGTATTGTGAATGGAGCGAGCCTGCTCCACCATTTCTCTGGATGTGATGGCAAATGCGCGAATCTGGTGATCCGCCGCGGTCGCCCTTACAATATAATCTCCCATTTTTTTACTCCTCTTTTTGTTATGTTCTATCGCCGTCACGCCTTCCGCGCCGCGATACAGAATTTTCCTGTCTCGGCCGTCACTGCTTCCCCTGTGTCGGAATCAAAGATCTGCTCTGCCTTAAGTCCTGCTTCCCGGAGCAGCTCCAGCACCCTGGAAAGCTCGTAAGCCTTCTGGAAATGGGTCTCCTCAAACCGGACGTACCGATCGTCTGCCTCCCTCACATAGAGGGTCAGATCGTACTCATTGAGCTGTTGCTCCTCATCGTAATAATTTTCCCAGATAAAGCTTCCTTCCTCCCGGTTCTCGGCGATGGTGGTTTCTCCCAGTATCTCCCTGTATTTGTAAATGGTATTCATATCAAAGAAGAATACGCCGTCCGGGTCGAGATAATTCCAGACCAGACGGAACACCTGCAAAAGATCCGCTTCCTCTGTGATATAATTCAGGGAATCACAGACACTGACAATGGCCCGCACGGTCCCGTAGAGCTCAAACTCTCTCATATCCTGCAGCAGATACAGAATGTCATGGCCGGATTCCGCCCGCTTCTCACTGGCCAGCTCCAGCATTTCCTCCGAAGCGTCCACGCCGATCATGTCATAACCCTTTTCTGCCAGAAGCTCTGTCATGCTACCGGTTCCGCAGCCAAGATCCAGCACCAGACCGTCACAGATTCCATATTCCTTTAAGAGCCTGCTGATTCGTTCACTCCATTCCTCATAAGGAACCTGATCCATAAATAAATCATATACTTCCGCAAAGCCTGTGTACGCGTCCATTCCAACTCCTCAATTTCTGAATGATTACATTTCATCATAGCAAATTTCCGGGCAAAAAACAAGGACTGCCGAACATTTCCGGCAGTCCTCTGTGCGCTTTCTTACTTGCTGCTCAGGAACTTCTCAATATTTGCCATAGCCTCTTCTTCGTCCTCGCCGTCTGCGGAAACCGTCACTGTCTCGCCTGCGAAAAGACCAAGCGTCATCATACCCATAATGCTCTTGGCGTTCACCTTCTTGTTATCACTCTCCACATAAATCTCACTGCCGTACTGGCTTGCCACCTGCACCAGCAATGCGACCGGTCTGGCTTCGAGCCCTTCCGGTATCTGAATCGTGATGTCTCGCTTCATCATAATACTTTCTCCTCCTTGTGATCCCTTAATTCCTCTGCTATTATACTCAGCTTTCTGAGTCTGTGGTTTACACCTGACTTCCCGACGGGAGGCGTGAGCAGCTGCCCCAGCTCCTTCAGGGTGGTCTCCGGCTGTTCCAGACGAAGCACTGCTATCTCCGCCAGATTCTCCGGCAACTCATCAAAGCCGATGGTTTTCTGGATAAATTGGATATCCTCTATCTGTTTTACCGCTGCGGAAACAGTCTTATTCAGATTCGCTGTCTCGCAGTTTACCTGTCGGTTTACCGAGTTGCGCATATCCCTGAGGATCCGGACATTCTCGAACTTCATCATCGCCACATGGGCTTCCATCACATTCAAAATATCCGAAATCTGGGATCCTTCTTTTACATATAATACGTAACTGCGTTTCCGTAGGGTAATCCGCGCGTCAATTCCGAAGCCGGTCAGCAATTCCCGCAAAAGCTCTGCCTTCACTTCCGTGCTGCACACAATCTCAAAATGATAACCCTTCTCCGGATCACTGACGGAACCGGACGCCAGAAAGGCCCCTCTGATGTAAGCCCGTTTACAACACTGGTTCTGGACCAGCATATGCTTTACAGGCTCCAGTTCTCCCCGGGAAGTCACTTCATAGCTTCTGCTCCCCTTCGGATTTCTGTTTTGCCGCACTGACACGCTTATTTCTATATTAAATGTTTTTCTTAATAATGTAAAGTACTTTCTTGCAACGGCCAGGTTCTCCGTATGCATTTTAATACAGGATTCTTCCTCCACATGGCTGCAAAAGCTTAAAATAGCAGCCATTTCCGCCAATCTGCAGTGTCTGGCCGGTGGGATATGGTAGGAAAGCTCCTGCTTAATCTCACTGGAAAAAGACATGGTTCACCTCGTCTAATGCGCTTTCGTAACAGCGTCCTTTTCAATATCACGGTGCTCAATCCGGACGGCATAATCCGTATTTTCCCGCAGCCGCTCATAGAGCTTATTGGCCAGGGTTACGGAACGGTGCTTGCCTCCGGTACAGCCGATGGAGATCACCAGCTGATTCTTCCCCTCCAGCACATAATTGGGAATCAGGAACTGTATCATGTCAATCAGCTTGTCCAGGAACCGGTGGGACACTTCAAAGCCCATAACGAAATCCTGTACCGGCCTGTCGTTGCCGCTGAGCTTCCGCAAATCCTCATAATAATAGGGATTGGGAAGAAAACGCACGTCGAATACCAGATCGGAGTCGGTGGGAATTCCGTATTTAAAACCGAAGGAAAGCACCGAAATGACCAGGTTTTTAAAATTCTTATTCTGCACAAAGATTTTATCCAGCTCCTGCTTCAGCTCTCTGGTCAGCAGATTGCTGGTGTCAATGATATAATCTGCCTGTTTCCGCAGGAATTCCAGCCTTTTCCGCTCCTCGTGGATTCCATCGGCTACCCGGCCGTCCAGGGCCAGCGGATGGCTGCGACGGGTCTCCTTATAGCGCTTTACAAGGACCTCGTCCGACGCGTCCAGAAACAGAATTTCATAATTGACGCCGGCCACAGACAGCTCTTCCAGCACAGCCGCCAGTTCGTCAAAGGCCTTGCCGCTCCGGATATCGATCCCCAGTGCCGCCTTGGTTACCTCTGTATTCCCCGGATAAATCAATTCCGAGAATTTCTCAATCAGGGAAATGGGCAGGTTGTCCACGCAGAAATATCCTGCGTCCTCCAGTACACGGAGAGCTGTGCTTCGTCCCGCTCCTGACATTCCTGTTACAATTACAAATCTCATCCGTATCGTCTCCTGTTAATTTCCAGAAAATCCCAGTAGTTTTACTTCCAGTTCCAGTTCCACGCCGAACTGCTTTTTTACTTCCTCCTGCACATGCCGCACCAGATCCAGCACGTTCTGAGCAGTAGCGCCTCCCCGGTTGATGACAAAGCCGCAATGCTTCTCGGAAACCTGGGCACCGCCCACCGCGTATCCTCTAAGTCCCGCATCCATAATCAGCTTTCCCGCGAAATAACCCTCCGGGCGCTTAAAGGTGCTGCCGGCGCTGGCGTATTCCAACGGCTGCTTGGAGGTCCGCGCTTCCTTCAGCTCCTGCATCCGGGCCTCGATGGTCCCCTTTTCTCCTGCTTCCAGCTCCAGCAGGGCGCTCACAACCAGATATCCTTTTCTGGCAATGATACTGGTGCGGTAGCCCAGCTCCAGCTCTTCCTTCGAAAGTCTGAGAAGCTCTCCGTCCGGCTTCAGAACTACGGCTTCCTTCACCACGTCCTTCATCTCTCCGCCGTAGGCTCCGGCGTTCATCACCAGGGCTCCTCCCAGCGTTCCCGGGATACCGGAGGCGAATTCCAGTCCGGTCAGTCCTTCCTTTGCCGCCAGATGGGCGATACGGGCCAGCAGAGCTCCGGCTTCCGCCTCAAGCTCTGTTCCGTTCACACGGATACCGTCCAGATTGCGGAACAGCTGAATCACAACGCCTTCATATCCGGCGTCGCTGACCAGCACATTGCTGCCATTGCCCAGGATATAGTAAGGCACGCCTGCCTCCACACAGGCCTTCACCGTATCCGCCAGCTGCGGTACGGTACGGGGCGTGCAAAAGAGCGCCGCCGGACCGCCGATACGGAAAGTGGTATGGCGGCTCATGGGCTCGTCCCGCAGGACATTTTCGGTTTCATTTATATGACAAAGTGTTTCGTATAATTTCTGAATCATTCTGTGTACTCCATTTGGATTCTGTTTGATATTCCACTTAAGTATATGCGATATTTCTCAAAAGTACAACCCATAGAAACAGGGAAATGTTCCCCGATTCCATGGGTTGTTTTGTACAGAATCCCCAGATCCGCTACAGGTATTTCTTCAGGTACCGGCCTGTGTAGGAGATTTCCTGCCCGGCCACCTCCTCCGGCGTTCCCTTCGCGATGACGGTGCCGCCCCGGTCGCCGCCCTCCGGCCCCATATCGATAAGATAGTCCGCTGTCTTAATCACGTCCAGGTTGTGCTCAATGACGACTACGGTATTGCCGCCCTCGGCCAGCCGCTTCAGAATCTCGGTCAGCTTGTGTACGTCGGCAAAATGAAGGCCTGTGGTGGGCTCGTCCAGGATATAAATGGTCCGTCCGGTGCTCCGTCTGGACAGCTCTGTAGCCAGCTTAATCCGCTGGGCTTCGCCGCCGGACAGGGTCGTGGAAGGCTGCCCCAGCTTGATATAGGAGAGACCCACATCGTTCAGGGTCTCAATCTTTCTCCGGATCGACGGCACGTTCTCAAAGAAGGGCAGAGCCTCCTCCACCGTCATATCCAGCACGTCGAAGATATTCTTTCCCTTGTATTTCACGTCCAGGGTCTCCCGGTTGTAACGCTTGCCCTGGCAGACCTCGCAGGGTACATATACGTCCGGCAGGAAATGCATCTCGATCTTGATGATACCGTCTCCGGAGCAGGCCTCGCAGCGGCCGCCCTTTACATTGAAGCTGAAGCGTCCCTTCTTATAGCCCTTGCTCTTGGCGTCTGCCGTAGACGCGAACAGATCCCGGATCTGATCGAAGACTCCGGTATAGGTGGCCGGGTTGGAACGGGGCGTCCGCCCAATGGGCGACTGGTCGATGGCGATCACCTTATCCAGCTGCTCCATACCGATGATTTCTTTGTAACTGCCCGGAATGGTTCTGGCCCGGTTCAGCTTTCTGGCCAGCGCCTTTAAAAGGGCGTAGGTGAAGCTGGAGGGATCCGTACAGGACTGCCAGCCCATGACCGTAATCGCGCC
>CAKRTY010000013.1 GCA_934402125.1 uncultured Anaerosacchariphilus sp.
GATAGACGGGGCTCGAACCCGCGGTCTCGACCTTGGCAAGGTCGCGCGTTACCAACTACGCCACTATCGCATTTGTATTTGCTTCTTACTGAAGCAGCAACAAAACATATTATACGGGATACTTTTCTGTTTGTCAACCCCTGTTTTAAATTTATTTTACAGTTCAGCCATCACCGGGAAACTGTGCGAATCATGCTTGCATGAATGAGCACATTTCTCAGGTGATGAGGTGAGCGCCTGATTATGAGCAAAGTTAACTGCGCAGCAGTGGAAAAACGCCGGTAGGCGTCTTTGCGAATGGCGCGGGCTGAACTATTACAACTCTTCCTTTGCCGCGCGGCGCTCCCGCATGGAGAACACGCAGCCGCAGTAATCCTGCCGGTAGAGGCCGTATTCCCGGGACAGCTCTGTGGAGCGCTTGTAACCGTTCCGCTTTTTGAAATCGCTGTAGAGATAGTCTACGCCATAGTCCTTCGCCAGCTGCCCGCCGATCTCATTAAGCTTCTCCGCGTTCTTTAGTGGGCTGATGGACAGCGTCGTGGTAAAGTAATCGTATTTTCCGGCGCGGGCCATCTCCGCAGTCTCCGTAAGACGCAGACGATAGCACTTAAAGCAGCGCGCCCCTCCCTCGGGAACCTGCTCCAGTCCCCGGGCCATCTCATAAAAGCGCTCCGGCTCGTAAGGCCCGTCCAGGAAGGAGATGGGATGCTCCGCGGGAAGCTGGGCAATCAGGCGCTTCTGCTCCTCCACACGCTTTCCGAATTCCTCCGGCGGATAGATGTTCGGATTGTAATAAAAGACGGTGATTTCAAAATACCGGGACAGGTATTCCAGCACGTAGCTGCTGCAGGGCGCGCAGCAGCTGTGGAGCAGAAGACGGGGCACCCGGCCCTGACGCTGCAATACTTCGATTACTTTATCCAGTTCTTTTTGATAATTTATTTTATTCATCGTTCCTGCTTCCTCTTACTTCACGCCCAGATACTCCTCCAGGCAGATTCCCTGCTCCATGATTTCCTTCGCGGCCTCTTTTCCCACATAGCGGTAATGCCAGGGTTCGAAGATAATCCCCGTTTCCCTGGTCTTATCCGTAGGATAGCGCAGGATAAAGCCGTAGCGCCAGCAGTTTTCCTCGAGCCATTTAGCCTCCGGCGTCTCTGCCTGCTTATCGTCCAGAAGCTGATAATCCTTTGCCACAATATCTGCCGCCAGTCCCAGGTTATGCTCGCTGGTTCCGGGGTAGGCCACGACGGTTCCCGCCTGGCGATAGGCCTCCTCATAGCTTAAGCCCTCGGCCTGCAGGCGGCTCACCTTATTGTTATAAAGGTCTGTCTGCTTCTCCATGGTCCGGTAGGCCGAGCAGATCCAGAAGTCCAGTCCCTGCTTCCTTCCGTCTGCCAGCATCTGCTGCAGCTCTCCCACCGCCCGGCTGTCAAAATAGTAATTGTTCTCGATTTCCGACACCCGGGGACGATAGCCCTCTGCCATGGGGTGCGTGGCGTTGACCAGGGTCAGCTTCCAGTCCCCGGCGTTTTCTTCCCCGTCCGGGTTATCGATTGTCCCGCTGTCATGCTCAGCCGTCTGTGTCCTATCATTTTCGGATTCTTCTGCCGCAGGTTCCGCCCCGGCTCTCGCCAGCAGGCCCGTCTCTTTCGCAAATACAAGCTTCCCGCAAAGCAGTCCCAGCACAAAGGCCATCAGCCAGATGGCTGCAAGAACCCGGTAAAACTGCCTCTGCCGGCGACGACGGCGGGATTCGGACCGCCCCGGTCTCTCATATACGCGCTCACGCTGCATATTCCTCACCTCTTGAAGCTCAGTATAGGCAAGGAATGTATCCGGCTTGTATCATTTTATCATTCTTTTAGCATTTCTCCAGCAGCACCTCTATAACGCCGCCGCAGACCATGCCCTCTTCCTCCGCGTCGCAGGCTGTCATGCTCACAGAAATCAGCTCCTGCCGCTTTTCCTTATCCTGCATAAGCCACCGGGCTTTTTCTTTCACACCCGCTTCCACACAGCCGCCGCCGATGGTTCCGGATACGGTGCCGTCCTCCAGCACCAGCATTTTGGTACCGACGCTTCTTGGCGCCGATCCCCGGCGGGCTACGATGGTACACAGCACCTTCGCCCGTGCGTCGGTCCCGTCACCGAGAATCTTCAGCTGCTCCTTTGAGAAGCTGCTGTTCTTCTTTTCCCCGTTTTTGACGGAAATGATTTCTCCCAGTATCGAGACCGCGATTTCCTCCGGCGTCTCCGCGTGAATACTCAGTCCAATGGGTGCGTGAAGCTCCTCCACCTGCCCTGCCGGAAAGCCCTGCTCCAACAGCTTCTTTTTCACAAGCGCCGACCGGCCCCTGCTGCCCATCATACCCAGATAGGCGTAGTTCTTTCCCAGAATCTTTTCCAGGCAGATGAGATCGTAGCGGTGTCCCCGGGTCATGACGACAAAGAAGGTATCCCCGTCCCCGGGAACCTCTGCAAGCCCTGTCTCAAACGTATCGCAGATCACCCTCCGGGCGCCGGCCCGTCTGGCTCCGTCCGCAAAGTACGGGCGATCCTCCAGAACCGTCACGTCAAAGCCCAGCAGCAAAGCCATACGAAGCAGCGCCACACCCACATGGCCCGCGCCGCAGATCACCAGCTTCTTCGCTTCTCCCAGACAGTCGCAGAACACCGTCTCCCCTGCCAGCTCCTGCTGCCCTTCGGCCCGGATTGCCCCGGCTTCCTCCCGGTGCTCTGTGAAGAAGCCCTGTCCGGTTTTCTCCCATAGAAGCCCGTCTCCGGCAAAAAAGGCTTTTTCCCCCGCATGGGGGCCCTTTAAGACGGTCAGAATCCGTTTCTCCTTTTTATCCTGATGTTCCTGTAAAATGGTATATAAATGATGCAAGTTTTCCACAATCCTTCTTTCTTTACGCGCGGATATCCACATCTGCGAGTTCCTTTTCCCCACATTCCACCAGGCGCACACTTTCCGGATACCGCTTTATCACCTGACGGCCTCCGGTATCGCCGGTCAGCTCCAGAAGCTCCGGGAAATAGCTTCGGTCCCAGAGAACCGGATTGCCCCGCCGCTCCCCGTGTCCGGCGCAGACGATAGCCCCGGGATAAGAAAATCCTTCCTCCAGAATTCTTTCCATGGTGGCCGGTTCCAGATAGGGCTGGTCGCAGACCATACACAATACGCCCCGCAGATCCGGATTCTGCCGAAGACATTCCGTAAGTCCAAGCTGCAGGGAATGGCTGATCCCACGCTCCGGCTCCCGGTTTGTCACAGCCCTTACGCCGCGCTCCCCGGCCGCCCCGGCTATTTCCGGAAACCGGGTCACAATCACACGGGTGCAGTCTGAAAAAGCGCCCAGCTTATCCAAGGTTACTTCGTACAGGGGACGCCCGTCCACCTGCTCCTCCAGAAGCTTATTTCCGCCGTACCGGCTGGACAGTCCCGCTGCCAGCGCCAGGATACCGTACTGCCGCCCTATCAGCGTCCGGACGGCCTCCGCGCAGCCCCGTCCTATCTTATGGGATTTATCGGAAATGAGGTGAACCAGGCTTTCGTCCTTTCTCGGATCCACGTCCCCGATTTTCATGCCCTTCTTTACCGGCACGCCTGCCTGCAGCATGCCCCGGATCACGCCGTCGATCCGGGCGTACACCGGTTCGCCACCCGTATAGGCCAGGACGCTGCCCTTCTCTACGATATCGCCGATGGCTGCCACCGGCTCCATAAGGCCGTCCCCGGAAGCCTTGATCAGGCGCTCTATGGCGTAGCCGCCCACCATGCCCGGCACGCCCGTATTGGGAATGGCGCTGCCTTTGTAGAGCGGGCGGCCCAGGTTCTCGCCCCGCATGGTTTCAATGACCGCGTGGCAGTCTGTCCCTGCCCGGAAGCCGGGCCCCAGAGCCAGCACCAGCGGCGCATCCGTAAGCGTTGTTCCGATATTTTTCTTCGCCATGATGGCGTCGATGACCACCTCCGGCTGCCAGAGCTCCCGCACCCGGGCTTCCGGATCCACCAGCACGCTGATGACGCCCTGTTCCGAGAGGGCGATGGCTTCCTCCGCCGATCCGGCCAGCACGCCGGTCACGCCCTCTACTTCCGCCCGTCCCTCATAGACCGCCCGGGAATAAGCCACCTGGCGGCGTACCGTCAGCGGTACGGCGATTTCTGTCATGATAATCCGGTGGCCCTCCCGGAAAAGCTCCCAGGCCACGCCGGTGGCCAGATCCCCGGCTCCCTTGATTACGATCTTCATTCTGTCTCTCCTGCTCTCTGAAGGTTCCAGGGCGGCATCAGATCCGCCGCCATGAGAATCCTCGTTTCCGGACCTGCAAGTGCTTTCGCGGCTTCCAGCGCCGCTGTCTCCCGCTCCGGCGTATCCGCCTTGTTAAACAGCACCGCGTAGTCCATACCGGGTCCCACGCCCTTTTTTCCCCCTGCCGGGCTGGCCGCCAGCTTTGCCAGATCTGCCGCCGTCAGGACGTCCTCCTTCTCTTTTCCGAGAATGGCGCAGACCTCTTCCACACGGCAGCAGACCTCTTTGATAGGCTGCCCCACTCCGTCCAGTCCATACACGCAGAGCACAAGCCCGGTCTCCGGCAGCAACACCGGTTCGCCCTCTCTGGGCGCTTTGACCGGCTTCTCTCTGGCTCCGTCTGCCTCCAGCAGAAGCCAGATCCCCTCCGCCAGAAGCTCCCGGTAAAACAGATCCGGCAGCGCTTTACATTTCCAGTCGGAAACAGGCTCTCCCATCCAGAGAGTGCCTGTCTTCTTTAACATATCCCGGGCCGCCTGCAGATCCGGACGGTCCAGAAATCCTGTATTCTTTTCATATTGGATATGGGTGGTGGTACCTGCGGCTGCCAGGATTCCCAGTTTTTTACATTCCATCTGTAAACGGCGCAGGCAAGTGGTTTTTCCGCCTGCACCCACAATGGAAATGACGCTGCTTTCGACCAGCCCCAGGGCAGCCAGCAGCGACTCCCGCTCCACCCATTTCCCGTCTATCCATTCTTTTAACATGTCTTATCCGAATCAGTCTGTCCCCAGCGCAATCTTCTCACTGGTAATCGGCAGGTTCCGGTGCCATACGCCCGTCGCATTATAGATGGCATGGGCCAGGGCCGGAGCCGGAGTGTTGATCACGATCTCACCGATGGATTTTACGCCGAAGGGGCCGGTAGGCTCGAAGCTCGGCTTAAATTCCACCCGGAAATGTCCCATATCCTGGCGGGTCGGGATCTTGTACTGCATCAGGGAGCTATTGCGAAGCTTACCCTTTTCCGTGTACTGAATATTCTCGTAGAGGGTCATTCCGATTCCCTGACCTAAGCCTCCCTCCACCTGAACGGTCGCCAGGTTCGGGTTCACAACCGTACCACAGTCTACCACTGCCGCATAGTCCAGAATCTCCACATGGCCCGTTTCCTTATCCAGTTCGATTTCCACCGCGCCTGCCATATAGGGAGGCGGCGATACCGGGGAGCTGTGGCTTTCCGTCACCTGTAACGCGATTTCGTTGCAGACCTGGGCCTTGTAGCCAATCTCCTCGCTGGTAACAGATTTTCCGGTTTTCACATCGGTGGCTTTTCTGCCGTCGAACTCCACGTCCTCCGGGTCGCATTCCAGCATGCCTGCCGCCACCTGGCAGATCCGTTTTTCCAGCTCTGTGGCTGCCTTGACCACGGCCTGACCGGTAATATAGGTGGTACTGGAGGCATAGGAGCCGGAATCATAGGGGGAGCTGTCTGTGTCCGCGCCGGAGACGAAGATCTCGTCGGTAGTCACATGCAGACATTCCGCCGCCATCTGGGCCAGAATGGTATCGCAGCCGGTTCCCATATCCGCCGCCGCGATGGCCAGCTTATAGGTACCGTCCTCGTTGAGCATGATCGTCGCGGATCCCACGTCCACATTGGAGATACAGGAGCCCTGCATGGCCATGCCCACGCCTACGGCGCGTACCTTGCCATTTCCCATATCCCGGGCAGGGTATTTTTCCTTCCAGCCAATCATTTCGCAGGCCCGGACCAGACACTCGTCCAGACGGCAGCTCTCTGCCACCTCGCCGAAATAAGCCGGCATAAGCATTTTTTCCCGTACCACATTTTTCAGACGGAGCTCCACCGGATCCATCTGAAGAACGGTTGCCAGCTCATTTACGATGGATTCCAGGGCAAAGATTCCCTGGGTGGCTCCATAACCCCGGTACGCGCCTGTGGCAAGCTGATTCGTGTAGACCACGTCAAATACATGACGGAAGGCCTCCAGATTGGCTGTATACAGGGGAATCGCCTTGTGTCCCGTCAGTCCCGCCGTAGTGGGGCCATGGTCGCCGTAAGCGCCTGTATTGGACAGGTTGTAGAGGTCGATGGCCCGGATCGTTCCGTCCCGGTCTGCGCCGATGCTGACCCGGACGTCCATCTCATGACGGGGAGAGCCGGCAATCTGGCTTTCTTTTCTGGTGTAAATGATCTTGGACGGCTTCTTTGTCATCCAGGTAACAAAGGCCGGATATATCTCCGTCACCACCGTCTGCTTGGCGCCGAAGCCGCCGCCAATCCGGGGCTTCATGGCCCGCACCTTTGCCCTGGGAATTCCGAGGGCCGTGGATACAATTCGTCTTACATGGAATACGATCTGGGTCGAGCTTACGACCACCAGTCTTCCGTAGGTATCGATATAGCAATAGGTCCGGAAGGTCTCCATCATGGCCTGGTTGACCGCCGGGACATGGTAAGTGCGGGTAAGCTTTACCTCACAGTCCTCAAGGACCGCCTCCACATCTCCGTCTCCGTCCTCCATATGGGCGCAGAGATTCCGCCTGTTGTCGGCTCCCACCGGGAACCGGGATTCCCAGTTATCCTCCGGATGCACCAGGATTTCATTGTCGATGGCCTCATGATAATCCAGCAGCGCCGGAAGCACCTGGTATTTCACCCGGATCACCCGCAGGGCCTTGTCCACACATTCTTCATTCTCGCCTGCTACAATCGCTACCGGATCGCCCACGAAGCGCACATGCTGATCCAGAATCAGATGGTCGTAGGGGCTCCACTCCGGATAGGTCTGTCCCGCTGTGGCAAACCGGTTCTTCGGCACGTCCTTCCAGGTATATACCGCTTCGATGCCCGGAATCTTCAGGGCCGCCGCGTAGTTTACGTCCTCCACGATGGCATTGGCGTGGGGGCTGCGCAGAAGCTTTACCACCAGACATTCCTTCGGGGCAAGGTCATCTACATAGACCGGCTGTCCGGTCACCAGCGCTATGGCGTCCTTCTTGCGTTCCCGTTTTCCTACTTCCCGCATGCGGCACCTCCGTTCTTCTTATACTCGATAAAGGCGTGCATTCCCCGCAGCTGTCCCTCATAGCCGGAGCAGCGGCACAGGTTGCCTGCCAGATACTGCTTGATTTCCTCGTCGGTGGGCTCCGGATTCTCCCGGAACAGGGCGATGGCGTTCATAATCATGCCCGGATTGCAAAAGCCGCACTGCTCCGCGCCCTGATCGGCGATAAAGGAGCCGAATTCCTCTGCTTCCTTCTGCAGTCCCTCCAGGGTCTCCACCCGGCGTCCCTCTGCCCGCGCCGCAAGCATGGCGCAGGAAAGCACCGGAGTACCGTCCAGAAATACGGTACAGAGTCCGCAGTTGGTAGTCTCACAGCCGCATTTTACACTGTAGCAGCCATGCTTCCGGACAAAGTCAAAGAGTGTCATATCCGCGGCAATCTCATCTGTTATCTTTTTTCCGTTTAAGATCATCGTTACGATCATGTCAGCCTCACTCCTTTCCCTGAATCTCTGCGAAGGCACGTCCAAGCAGCACGCCCGCCAGGTGACGGCGGAAGGTGTCGGAGGCGCGCATATTGCTCTGGAACGGGGTTTCATCTGCCAGACGCTTTGCCGTCTCCTTGTCCATACGCTCGATCTCATACAGCTTCGCGATACCCGGTCTTGCGCCGATCACGGCCTTCTTTACGCCGCCGCAGTCGGATACGGCCACGGTCAGCACCGGAAAATCGGTCCGTGTGTTCCGGTGGGACAGATACGCAAAATGGCCCGGACATTTCTTTACGATGACCCGTACCAGAATGTCATTGTCACGTTTCATTTTTACAAATTCTGACATCGGGACAACGCCGCCCTTATAGAGCTCCACGTAGGAATCCAGGGCCAGAAACGCCGTCATCACATCGGAGAAGCCGAAGCGTCCGAAGATACTGCCGCCTACCGTAGCCAGGTTCCGGAACTGGGTGCCCACGATATCGCAGACCGCGTCATGCAGCAGTCCCTCGCACAGGGCGTTCAGTCCCTCATGCAGCTCGATCTGACGTAAGGTCGCCATACAGCCGATGGAAAATGCTTCCTCCGTCTCCTCGATCTCGTCAAGCCCCAGGCCTGACAGATCGATGGCCTTCTGCACGTTCCGGTTTCCCAGGCGGAGCCACAGCATACCGCCCAGGATCTTGTTGGTGCGCTTCTGGTTCAGCTCCCAGGCCTCCTCCAGACTTTCCACTTTTACCAATTCTCTTATTTTTATCATGCTATTCCTCCTTTGGGAGAACAATATTCAGGATAATCGCTACCAGGGCAGCCGGTACGATACCGGAACCGCCGAAGATGAGCTGTACGCTCTGGGGCAGTCCCGCCAGCACGCCGCTGTTGGCGCCCAGACCATAGCCCAGACCTAGGGCTACCGATACAATCGTCGTGTTGCGAACGGTCATTTTCTCCTTGGTAATCAGGCCGATACCGCTGACTACGATGGAGGAAAACATCATGACTGCCGCGCCGCCCAGAACGCTCTGGGGCATAATGGAAATCAGTGCGGACAGCTTGGGGAACAGACCGCAGAGAATCAGGAACACGGCTCCGGTCGCCAGGGCAAACCGGTTTACCACCTTGGTCATGGTAACCAGACCTACGTTCTGGCTGAAGGAGGTATTCGGAAGCACGCCGAACAGGGAAGCCAGGGAGGATCCCACACCGTCGCAGACTACGCCGCCGGACAGCTCGGAATCGGTCGCCTCCCGATCCATACCGCCCTCAATTACGCCGGAGATATCTCCTACGGTCTCCACCGCGGTTACCACGAACATAATCAGTACCGGAATGATGGCTCTGGGGTCGAAGACCAGCTTCACCGGCATCAGGGCCGGAACCGCGAACCATTTTGCCTGGGCTACCTTGTCCCAGTTCAGAACCCATGCCTTAGTATACTCCACACCCTCCGCGGTTACTCCGGTGGTGGGCAGAACCAGCGCCATGATCGCCGCTGCAATATAACCTACAATAATTCCAATCAGAATGGAAGAAACACTGGTCATTCCCTTGGTACCATGCTTCAGCGCAATGATGACCACCAGCACCAGGGTTCCCAGGAGCAGGTTTTCCATGGATCCGTAATCCTTCGCGGAGTTTCCGCCACCGAAGGATCCCACGCCTACGGAAATCAGGGACAGACCGATGGAAAGCACCACGGTACCGGTCACAACTGCCGGGAAGAAGCGGCGCAGGGGCTTCAGCATAAAGCCCAGAACCGTCTCAAAAAGGCCGCCAATCAGGGAAGCTCCCAGAATCGCGCCGTACGCCAGGATACCGCCGCCCATGACGCCTGCCACACTGTTGAATACGCCGATAAAGCCGGAGCTGGTACCCATGATAATCGGCACCTTTCCGCCCACCGGACCGATGGCATACAGCTGAATCAGGGTTACAATTCCCGCCACCAGCATGGCGTTCTGCAGAAGCGCCACCTGCACCTCCGCGAATTCCGTACCGGAACCGATTCCGCAGGCTCCTGTGATAATCAGAATCGGGGTCAGATTTCCCACGAACATGGCCAGCACGTGCTGGAGTCCCAGGGGAAATGCTTTTCGAAAAGGCATTTTGCCATAAAAATCATAGGCTGCTTTCTTGTTTTCTGCTTCATTCATACACGTTTCTCCTCATTTGCGATAGATAAATTCTTACATATTTTTCATAGTTCCAGGGTATACATACCCTCCCACCGGATAGCCGACTCCAGCATCGCCTGCTGCAGCAGCTCCTTCTCTGTGGGCTTCGCCTTCCAGGCCATTCCGCAGCCTGCAGTAATCTCCCGGGGAATGGGAATCAGTCTGCCGGGAAGCCCCTCCTTTTCACAGTGCCGTTCCATTTTCATGGCCTCAGTGGTGGTTCCAAAGGAGATCACCAGCGCTTCTGTTTTTTTCCGCATTGCCTTACTCCTCCGCCAGCTCCCGGACGGCTGCCGCCGCCTCGTCTGCCTCTGCCTCCGTATTGAAATAAGAAAAGCTGAACCGGATCGCCCCCTGCTCCCGGGTTCCCAGCGCCTCATGCATAAGCGGCGCGCAGTGGGCTCCTCCCCGGACGGCGATCCCGTAATCCTCATAGAGCCAGTCCGCCACCCTTGCGGAATCGTAATCCCGGATATTCAGGGACTGGATTCCCGTCCGCTGATCCAGATCCGGATTTCCGTAGAGGATTACGCCCTCCACCTCCTTCACGCCGTCCACAAACCGCCGAAGAAGCGCCTGCTCCCGGGCGCGAATCTGTTCCACGCCGGTCTCCAGAAGCCAACGGGCCGCCGCGCCCAGGCCTGCGATTCCATGGCCGTTCAGGGTACCCGCCTCCAGCGCCGCCGGCATCTCTGACGGGTGTTCCCGGTCGAAGCTGTGAATTCCGCTTCCGCCCACCTTCAGCGACCGGATCGAAAGGCCGGGACGGACGCAGATACCTCCGGTTCCCTGGGGGCCGTAAAGCCCCTTATGTCCGGTGAAGCACAGGACGTCGATCCCCATACGTTCCATATCCATGGGGACTGCACCCGCCGTCTGGGCAGCGTCTACGATAAGCAAAAGGCTGTGCTTTTTTGCGAAGGCTGCCGCGCGTTCCAGATCGGTGATGTTGCCGGTCAGATTGGAGGCATGGGTGATCACAAGTCCTCTGGTGTTTGGCTTTACCATTTCTTCCAGTTTCCGGTAATCCAGGATGCCTGCCTGCCGTTCTTCCCCGGCTTCCGCCTTTACGGGAAGCACCGACAGTTCCACGCCCTGCAGCCGGTACAGGGGCCGCAGCACGGAATTGTGCTCGCAGACCGTGGTAATCACATGATCCCCCGGCCCGAACAGGCCGCCAAGCGCCAGGTTCAGGCTCTCAGTGGCATTGGCCGTAAAGACCACCTGCTCCGGAGCCGCCGCGCCCAGAAGCTCTGCCAGGCTTTCTCTGGCCCGGTAGATGGTCCGTCCCGCGTAAAGGGACGCGTCATGGACGCCCCTTCCGGAATTTCCCATGGAAGCCATGGCTTCCAGAAGGGCCTCCTTTACGCACTCCGGCTTTTGCAGGGTGGTCGCCCCGTTATCCAGATAAATCATGGCTTAACGATTTTCGCCGCGCCTGCCATGGTCTCGGCGATGACGTACATATTGGTGACCTCGCCCACCTTTAAGCTGTCTGTCAGCCCGTAATGGTTCAGGCAGGTGCCACAGGTGAGAATCTGTACGCCCTGGGCCTCCAGGGACTTCAAATCCTCCAGGGACGCGGACCCCTCGCAGGTGAGGGCAGCGCCTCCATTGTAAAAGAGCAGGGTCTTCGGCAGGGTATCCAGCTGTGTCAGCGCATAGATGTATCCTTTCATCAGAAGCCGTCCAAGCTCCGGATCTCCCTCGCCCATGGTGGCGGAAGAAATTACCACAACTGTGTTATCCCGGGCGTCCGGAATACATGCTTCCGGAGCCGCTACTGCTTCCAAAGCCTTGGCAGTCTCTCCCCCGCCAATCTCCATGGTTACCTGATACTGTCTGTCCGAAAGCTTTTTGGAGCTGACCTGGTAGCCCTTCTGATTGGCCATCTTGGTCAGGTTCTGGACTGCAATCTCATTGTCTACCAGCGTCTCCACCACGCCGCTTCCGCCCAGCTCCTTAATGGCGTTTTTGGTCTTTACTACGGGAATCGGGCAAGCGTCGCCCAGTGCGTTTACCTGAATCATCGTACTTCTCCTCCTGTCACTAAAATCTCCGGTTCCCCGGGTTCTGTTATTTCTCCCACAAGCTCCGCCGGAAGTCCCGCCGCGCGAAGCTCATTTCTCAGATCCTCTGCCTCGTCCGCGCCCACTGCCATCAGCAGTCCGCCGGAGGTCTGCGGATCAAACAGCAGCTCCTCCATGGCAAAGGAAACTTTTTCAAATTTTACATATTTTCCCACATAGTTCCGGTTCTTCTGCCCGGCCGCCGTCAATAGAAATTCATCGGCGTATTCCAGGGCCTCCTCAATCCGGGGCACCTTCTCCGCCTCAATCCGGCAGGACAGCTTTCCGTCCATCATTTCATGGAGATGGCCCAGGAAGCCAAAGCCCGTCACATCGGTACAGGCGTGAATGTGGTATCTTCTTCCTATCTCAGAAGCTGTTTTATTCAGGGTGGTCATGGATTCGATGGCTTCCGCCATGGCCTGTTCCGAGGCCTCCCTCACCCGGTTCGCCGTGCAGACGATCCCCACGCCCAGCTTTTTGGTAAAAATCAGTCTGTCTCCGGGCCGTCCTCCGTTATTGGACCAGATGTGATCCGGGTGTACCAGTCCCATAACCGACAGGCCGTACTTGACATCGGCGTCATGGATAGAATGGCCGCCCGCCAGGATACCTCCGGCCTCCAGCACCTTTTCCGATCCGCCCCGCATGATTTCTCCCAGGATATTCAGATCTGCAGTCTCCGGAAAGCATACGATATTCAGGGCCGTCTTCACCTGGCCTCCCATGGCATAGATATCGCTTAAGGCGTTGGCCGCCGCTATTTTTCCAAAGGTATAGGGATCCTCCACCATAGGCGGAAAGAAATCCAGGGTCTGAACTACCGCCGTATCGTCACTTATCCGGTAAACCGCCGCGTCGTCCCTGCTGTCATAGCCCACCAGAAGATCCGGATTCTCCGGCCCCCTGGGCAGCTTTTCCAGGACATGGCTTAAAACGCCGGCTCCTAGCTTCGCTGTACAGCCGCCGCCCTTACAGAATACGATTTTTTCTTCCATAATTCAGGCTTCTTCCTGCTCCCGGAATTTTACGGTTCCGGTTGCCGCGTCCATGCTCTCCACGATAGCCAGGGACTCCAGCTGGTAACCCAGGTTCCGGATCATACGGCCGCCTGCCTGGAAGCCCTTCTCCACCGCGATTCCGATTCCCTCTACTGTGCCGCCTGCCTGTGCCACGATAGAAATCAGACCCTGGAGCGCGCAGCCGTTTGCCAGAAAATCATCGATGATCAGGACACGATCCTCCGGTCCTAAAAACCGCTTGGATACAATGACCTGGTTCTTGTTCTTATGGGTAAAGGACTCTACCTCTGCCA
>CAKRTY010000014.1 GCA_934402125.1 uncultured Anaerosacchariphilus sp.
GGCAGCCATCCTCCCGCAGAATTCCATACAGCAGATCCGTATTGCAGGACAGCCGGTGAATTCCCAGATAGATCAGCACATCGCCCAGAGCCACCACGCCGCAGCCGTATTTCCGCATCAAAAGGCTTGCGGACCAGTTCTGGCTGCCTCCGAAGGATTTATCCTCCTGGGTTTTTACGGAAAGATACATATGTCTGAGACAGCAGCGTCTGTTCTCCATAGAGTTTCTCCTTTAAACAACGGTTCCCATGAAATAAAAGCCCTTGCATTCATCCAGGCTGACCTTCACATACTGGCCAATCTGGGACGCTTCCCCCGGAAAATGAACCAGCAGGTTATTGCTCATTCGGCCTGTCACATAACCGGGCTTGTGGTCGTTGACTTCTTCAATCAGAACCTCCTGCACCGTTCCGGTATATTGCGCCGTCTGCTCCCTTGCGCAGCTCTGTACCAGCGCAAGGAGCCGGTCAAAACGCTTCTTCGTATCAGCCTCCGGCACCTGATTTTCCATGGCGGCAGCCGGAGTTCCGGTACGCTTGGAATAGATAAAGGTATAGGCATTGTCATAATGTACGCGGCGCACCACGTCCATGGTTTCCTCAAAATCCTCGTCGGTTTCGCCCGGAAATCCTACAATAATGTCTGTGGTCAGGGAAATATTCGGAATCTCCCGGCGGATCTTTTCTGCCAGAGCCAGATACTGCTCCTTATCGTATCTACGGTTCATAGCCTTCAGAATCCGGCTGCTTCCGGACTGCAGAGGCAGGTGCAGATGTCGGCAGATTTTCCCGGAATCCTTCATAACCTGAATCAGATCGTCGGACAGATCCTTCGGGTGGGAGGTCATAAAGCGAATCCGCCGGATCCCCTCCACCTTTTCCACCTCTTTCAGAAGCTCCGCGAAGGTCACGGGCGTTTCCAGATTCTTTCCGTAGGAATTGACATTCTGACCCAGCAGCATAACCTCGGTTACGCCGTCTGACGCCAGCTTTTCGATCTCCCGGATAATATCCTCCGGCTTCCGGCTTCGCTCCCGTCCCCGCACATAGGGTACAATGCAGTAGCTGCAGAAATTGTTGCAGCCGAACATGATATTGACGCCGGATTTAAACGCGTATTTCCGCTCTATCGGAAGATCCTCCACGATCTTCTGGGTATCCTTCCAGATATCCACGATCATCTGTCCGTTTTCCATGCTTTCCGCCAGTAGCTCCGCAAATTTAAAGATATTGTGGGTACCGAAAATCAGATCCACGAAGCGGTAGCTCTTTTTCAGCTTCTCTACCACCTCCGGCTCCTGCATCATACAGCCGCAAAGAGCAATCTTCATATGGGGATTTTCTTTCTTCCGGTGCTTCAAAAGTCCCAGATGTCCATAAACCTTCAGATTGGCGTTCTCCCGGACTGTACAGGTATTGTAAATGACAAAATCTGCCTGCTCCTCCTCTGTGGGCTGATACCCGATCTGTTCCAGAATTCCCGTCAGCTTCTCGGAATCCCTTGCATTCATCTGACACCCGAAGGTGGTAACGCAAAAGGTCAGCGGCCGCCCCAGACGGGCGCTTTCCTCTGCCACCTGCTTCTTGCATACCTCTATAAAATAATACTGGCGCTCCGGCTCCGTCTCCGGAGCTGCCGCCCAGATTTCACTGTTTAAATTCATGTTCGTTCTCCTGTAAAAATCCTATCGTTTTTTCCGGGCGTCTTTTTTCGACAACCCCGTACTTTATCATATTACCTTTTTTACCGGATTCCTGCAACTGTTTGTTTGGATTTCTGTCAGCCGAGCGCCACGTCCAGGGCCATCATCAGGGTAAAGCCCGCCGCGAAAAAGAGGGTTCCGATATCGGAATGCTTTCCAGCGGACATTTCCGGAATCAGTTCTTCAATCACCACATACAGCATAGCGCCCGCCGCAAAGCTTAAAAGATAGGGCAGGGCCGGAAGAACCAGGGTGGCGGCCAGAATGGTCAGAAAGGCGCCCACAGGCTCTACCACGCCGGAAAGCACCCCATACAGAAAGGCCTTTCCCTTTCCGGTACCCTCAGCCTGCAGGGGCAGGGAGATGATGGCACCCTCGGGAAAGTTCTGAATGGCGATTCCGATAGACAGGGCCAGAGCTCCCGTAACGGTAATATAGGTATTCCCGGAAACCAGACCTGCGTATACCACGCCGACTGCCATTCCCTCCGGGATATTGTGAAGCGTCACTGCCAGAACCAGCATCGTCGTCCGCTTCAGACGGCTTTTCGGTCCCTCTGCTTCCTCACTGTTCTGATGAAGGTGCGGAATCAGATGATCCAGAAGAAGCAGAAATAGAATTCCTGCCCAAAAGCCCACCACAGCCGGGACAAAAGCCCAGCTTCCCTTCCGGGCCGACTGCTCCATGGCGGGAATCAGAAGGCTCCAGATAGAGGCCGCTACCATGACGCCTGCCGCAAAGCCAAGTAACGCCCGATTTACCTGTTCATTCAAGGAATTTTTCATAAATAAGACCATGGCCGCTCCAAGAGAGGTGCCCACAAAGGGAATCAGAATTCCACGTATCACTTCTGCTGTCATAAATCGTTCTCCTTTTTTGGATTAGCCTAAACTAACCATTTTACGATTATTATATGCGCAATCCCTCCCGGCTGTCTATAGAAATATACCTTTCTTCTTATTCGAAATAATTGATACTCCTGTTTTTATCATAATAGATTACATTTTCCTGACGGACCGAAGCCTTTCCGTCCTTCACATCGATGATGGACACTGCGCAGTTCTTATGTACGCCGCCCTTCCAGAAATCCTTTAAATCCGTAATCAGAAGGCTGGACAAAAGCGCCTTCACCAGCGCTCCGTGACCGGACACCAGAACCGTCTTCTCCTGATATTCCGGCTGCTCGATGAGCCAGGTCAGAAAATCTGTACCCCGCACGCAGAGCTCCGCGATCGAATCTCCTCCCTCCGGCGGATTATAATGGGCCGGATCCCGGAAGAAATTCGGAAAATCCGGATCCGGAATGTTGTACTCCGGTCCGGTACAGCACAGCCCCTCATACGCTCCAAAGCTAATCTCTTTCAGACGCTGATCCACGATAATCGGAATCTTACGCTCTCCGCGCATAATTTCCGCTGTCTGATAGGCCCGCTTCAGGGGACTTGAAAAAATCACGTCAAAGGGAACCTCCTTTAATGCTTCGGAAGTAATCTCCGCTACCTCAATGCCGTTTTGGTTCAGCGGAATATCCGTTGTTCCCTGCAGCCAGTGCTTTGTATTCCAGTCCGTCTCACCATGACGAATCACATAAATTACCATATATTTTTTCCTCCATCTTCACACCGAACTTATATTCGTATATTATATCATCTAACGGAAAGCTTGTCAGCCATTTCTAAAAAAAGAACCGCAGCTTCGGAATAATCCAAAGCTGCGGAGTTCCCTGCCTGTCAGGTTTCTTTTTCTTATTTACCGGCCATCTGCTTTTCCTGTTCCTCAATCATCTTCTTGACCATATAGCCTCCTACCGATCCGTTCTGCTTGGAAGTCAGGTTGCCGTTGTAGCCGTCGCTCAGCGGTACGCCCAGCTCGCTTGCCACCTCATACTTAAACTTATCAAGAGCGCCCTTTGCCTCCGGTACTGCCGCGGTATTCGAAGATTTGTTTGCCATAAGAAACTCCTCCTTACTGCAGACCCTCTTAAAACCTTTTCCTTTAAGATTTCGTCTGCGGTTCGTGATTGTCTGTTACAGGAGTTATTATGCGGAATCTTTGCTGCATTACACTGGGAGGTGTTTGCTTTCCTGATAAAATCTGGTTTTATATCGATTTTAAAAGGTCAGGCGCATTTGATTCCAGACCGCGTTTCCATGAACGGACTCCGACACGCCCTCATAAATAAATCCAAAGCCTGCGTAATAGGGAACCAGCCTGTCCTTGCAGGTCAGCACCAGCCCTTTCCGTCCCTGGGCTTTCGCGTCCGCAATGGCCCGTTTGAGAAGCTTACCCGCGCAGCCTTTCTTCCGGTAGGACGGAATCGTATTGACGCCAAAAATCATCTGCCAGGCTCCGTGTTCGTTGTGAAGCTCTGCTTTTTCATACATTTCATCTGTCAGATCGGCCTCGTCCGTTACGAAACCGTCCACAAAGGAAATCAGTTTGTCGCCGTCATACATCAGCCAGAAATGATTTCCATAATATTCCAGGCGTTTTGCAAAGGCTTCCTTTGTAGCTGCTTCCGCAGGCGGGAAGCACTCGGCTTCCACGGCGGCCACTGCTTCCAGATCTTCCATTGTCGCTGTTCTTATGAGCATGCTCTTTTCTCCTCTTTCCTTTATCCGGATGACTTTTTCCTAGTTTCTGTCTATTCTGCTTTTATGATAACATAGAAAACGCCATCACCACAATCCCCAGAATTACCAGAATTACGCCGGTTGCCCGGTTCAGGGTCTTCGGCGTAGCCCTATTGGCAAATACCGCGGCAATCCGCGCCCAGAGCAGCGTGAAGATCACACAGAGCGTAAAGACTGTCCAGTCCGGCGTGCCGCCGATGACAAAATGGGAGGCTGCTCCTGTAAAGGCTGTAAAAGCCATGATAAACACGCTGGTTCCCACAGCTGTCTTCAGCTCGTAGCCCAGTACAGAGGTCAGAATCAGAAGCATCATCATACCGCCGCCCGCTCCGACAAAGCCGCAGATAAACCCAATCAGGATTCCGCAAATCACGGACTGCACCGCGCGCTTCCTTGGCGATACCCCCTGCATAGCCTCTTTTGTGGTCATTACAGGCCGTACAATGAATTTAATGCCCAGTAAAAAGGTCATGAATACGGAAAAGCTTCCCATCGTCGTGGAGGGAACCAGACTGGACAGATAACTTCCCACCACCGTAAAGGCCAACACGGTAACCATCATAATCAGGCCGTTTTTCACGTCCAGGTTTCCATTCTTCTTGTAGGTGTAAGCGGAAACTGCGCTTGCCAGCACGTCCGAGGATAAGGCGATACCCACCGCCATGTAGGGATCCATACCCAGAAAGGTGATCAGCATGGGACTGATCACCGCCGCTGCGCTCATGCCGGCAAAGCCGGTTCCGAGGCCGGCTCCCATGCCGGCAAAAAATGTAACCAGTAGTGTAATTAAAATTTTCATTTTATTGTGCTCCCTTCAAAATCTCTTCTATGTTGTGCTCCATGTCCTTCAGAGCCCTCTGGAAAATTCTCTGCGTTTCTTCCTCCATTCCATCCAGCAGCTTTTCCCTAAAATCCTGCTGCACCGCGCGCCCTTCCAGAATGACAGGCTTTGCCTTTTCTGTACAGAGCAGTTCCATCTTCCGCCGGTCCCCGGCTACGGAATGCCGTTCCAGATACCCCTCCTGCACCAGCCGCTCCACATTGACCGATACCAGGTTTGCCTTGATGTTCCGGATCTCCACCACGTCCCGCGCTGTCCGGTGTTCCGGATTATTGCCGAAAAACATCAAAATATCAAAGGCGGTCTGCGGCAGGTCAAGCCTTTTGCATAAGGGCCTGCACACGGCATGGTAAGCCAGTTGAAGCTTTCTGGGAAATTCGATTTCCATAACCATAGCTTCTTTCCTTTCTTTTTTATAGTTCATTTTTGAATAGTTCATTTTTGAAGTATTATAGCACACAACTATGAAAATGCAAGAAAAAAATAAGAACCGCTCCTCTTTTTTTCATAGGATCGGTTCTTATTTTCATCTTGCTTCTATTCAGATGGCGTCCAGAGCCTGCGCGATATCCGCGATCAGATCCGCTTTATCCTCCAGGCCGCAGGAAATCCGAATCAGTCCAGCCGGGATTCCCGCCGCGGCAAGCTGCTCGTCGTTCATCTGGCGGTGGGTGGAGCTGGCCGGATTCAGGCAGCAGGTCCGCGCGTCGGCCACATGGGTCTCAATGGCTGCCAGCTTCAGGTTCTTCATGAACTTTTCCGCTGCTTCCCTTCCGCCCTTCAGTTCAAAGGAAACTACGCCGCAGCCACCCTTCGGCAGATATTTCTGCGCCAGCCCATAATACGGGTTGGAGGGCAGGGTCGGATAATTTACAAACGCAACTTTTTCATGCTGCTCCAGGAATTCCGCAACCGCCTGTCCGTTCTCCACATGACGGGGCATCCGCACATGCAGAGATTCCAGTCCCAGATTCAGGATAAAAGCGCTCTGGGGAGACTGCATACAGCCCAGATCCCGCATCAGCTGAGAGGTACACTTTGTAATAAATGCGCCCTCTTTTCCAAATTTTTCCGCATACGTAATTCCGTGATAAGACTCGTCCGGCGTACAGAGTCCCGGAAACTTGTCCTTGTGGGCCATCCAGTCGAACTTGCCGCCGTCAATAATCGCTCCGCCCAGAGCCGCTCCGTGTCCGTCCATATATTTGGTGGTGGAATGGGTCACAATGTCTGCTCCCCATTCAATCGGCCGCAGATTTACCGGGGTAGGGAAGGTATTATCCACAATCAGAGGCACACCGTGGGCATGAGCCGCCTTTGCGAACTTCTCGATGTCCAGCACCGTCAGCGCCGGATTGGCGATCGATTCCCCGAATACGGCTTTCGTGTTCTCCTGAAATGCCGCGTTCAGCTCCTCCTCGGCACAGTCCGGATCCACGAAGGTTACGTCTACGCCCATTTTCTTCATGGTTACAGAAATCAGGTTATAGGTTCCGCCGTAAATGGTGGAAGACGCCACAATGTGGCTGCCTGCCTCGCAGATATTAAACAGGGCAAAGAAATTCGCGGCCTGCCCGGAGGAGGTCAGCATGCCTGCGGCTCCTCCCTCCAGCGCTGTGATCTTTGCCGCCACATAATCATTGGTGGGGTTTTGCAGACGGGAATAGAAATAGCCGTCTGCCTCCAGATCGAACAGTTTTCCCATATCTTCGCTGGTATCATACTTAAATGTGGTGGACTGGATAATCGGAATCTGTCTCGGTTCTCCGTTTCCCGGTGTATAACCGGCCTGTACGCATTTTGTGTTGAATGAATAATCCATGTATGTTCTCCGCCTTTTCGTAGAAATGTAAAACTGTTTTTATGTTACACCTATTTTTTCTATCTGTAAAGATGGAGAAAAGCCATTTATTGGAAATGATTTTGTTCTGTTTCCCCGATCTGCACCATCCGGAAGCCTTCCCCGTGAACCTCATGGGATTCCATCACCACAAAGAAGGACCGGGGATCTGCTTCCTTTACATTCTTACGCACCTGATACATTTCTTTACTATTGCAGGCGCACATCACCACCTGCTTTTTCTCGCCCTTGTACCCGCCGCTGGCGCTCAGGATTGTGCTCCCCCTCTGGCAGCAGTCGTCGATCACCTGACAGATTTTTCTTCCCTGCTCTGTCACGATAAACGCCACCTTTCCCGCGTTCATTCCGTACATGACCTTATCTACCATTACCGCAAACAGATAATTTACAATCATTCCATAGATGATTCCGTCCATGTCCCGGAACAGATAGCCGCCGGCCAGTATGATTCCCACATCAGACCAGAACGCGATATTTCCGAGGGAAAGATAGGGCTTTACTGCTTTCACCGCCATGATAATAAAATCAGAGCCTCCCGTCGAGGAATTCCGGGTGTAAATGAGCGCGTATCCGGTTCCGCTGATCACTCCCGTACACAAAGCGGCCAGCAGGCGGCTTCCCTGATAGACCGGGAACAACGGCGCCACATAGTCGATGATCAGGGAGGAAAGCACCATACAGCGGACGGAGCTTACAAAAAACTTTTTTCCCAAAAGACGATAGCAAAGGATTGCCACCGGAATATTCAATACAATCGTAGAAAGGCCGATGGGAACCTGAAAGAGCCGGTACAGAATCAATGCAATTCCCGAGAACCCGGTCATGGGAAATCTGGCCTGCACCGCAAAATTGTAAATTCCTATGGCAATCAGTATACTGCCCATCAGCTCCCACAAAACCTGAATGGCCAACTCCCCGGCGCGTTGGTATAAGGTTATCTTTTTCATATGGCATTCCTCCTGGTCATAAACAGAAAAAAGAGCGCTGTGCGTATTATATCCAAAAATATAATACGCCAACGCTCTTTTTTACACTTCCCAGATTCTAACACAGGCCTGCTTCCTCTGTCAACAGGAGAACATTTGTTTCTGAATCTCCTCCTCACTGTCCGCCATCGCCTGCAGTGTCATGGTCAGCAGCTTTTCAAGAGGCCAGCCCAACTGTTCCGCTCCCCGCTCGATAACCTCCCGGGAGCAGCCTGCCGCGAAGCCTTTGCTCTTGTATTTCTTCTTCAGTGATTTCAGTTCCATATCCCTGGTGCTTTTTGAGGGTCTCATCAGTGCCGCCGCCCAGATTAAGCCTGTAAGCTCGTCCGCGGCAAACAATACCTTTTCCATCTCATGCACCGGCTCCACGTCCAGTGTCACGCCGCACTCCACCGTAATTCCGTAGCCATGGGAAACTACCGCGTGAATCATATCCTCCGATACGCCGCCTTCCCTTAAAAGCTCCGGTGCCTTCAGGCAATGCTCTGCCGGATAAAGCTCGAAATCAATATCATGCAGCAGACCGACAATTCCCCAGTAGGTCTCCTCCGCTCCATAGCCCAGCTCCCTTGCGTACCATTTCATCACAGCCTCCACCGTAAGCGCATGCTGAATATGAAAGGGATCCTGATTATATTTTTTCAGTAACGCCAAAGCTTCTTCTCTTGAAATATCGCTCATGTCCATTCCACTCCGTTCTTTCTGATATGTTGAGTTTTATCTTATACCTGTATTCCTACCTTGTCAATAGGTTTTGTATGTTTCGTTTTCATTCCCATGCAAAAAACGTTTGAAAATTTCATTTTCCTCTGTTATGTATTGACGGCCGTATACCTCATTTTTGCGGACAGCATTATCGCTATGTTTGGCGGTACTGTCAATAAGGAAACAAAGCAGGAAGTACGCGGCTAACAAAAAATGGGAGTGAACTCTGTTTTTGAGTTTCACTCCCATTTTTTGTTATGCCTTGGCCTCTTTTATAATTTCAATTTTATCGTGCTGAGCGCCACAATCAGAATTCCTGCGCAGGCAATCGTCACGTCAAATCCATAAGGAATTCCAACCATAAGTGACACCACACTATACGCCAGAAATATCAGCGCAAGGTATCCGAACCGCTTCATATGTGCCAGAGCGAACGCTTTTCTTCTCTCGCTGCCTACGGCTTTGGCGTCCTCATAACTGGTGCCATTGTACCAGTAGACAGACTCTGTCTGATAAATCATAAGGGTCAGGATAAAAATGCCGATGGTCGACGCATTATCTACGACAGCCAGCGTGAACTGTGTGCCAAGATTTGGCAGGAAGCACGCGCCCACCACAATCACACAGAATCCGATAAGCCAGATCACAAACCCAGTGTAGCTTTTCTTATATACCTCCATGAACACTTCCTCCTTAGTTGACTGATACACGTTTTCACGCCCTGTTTTTCTCCATCCATTTCACCGCAAAATCCACAAGCTCTCTCTGATACATCAGCCTGACAAGGGCATTGCCAATCTGGACCCTAGGAACCGCATACGCTTTCTCAAAATCCTCTCCGATTTTTTCAAAATCATTGCCATCCACAAACAGGGTTTCGTAGGCTTTCCAGACTCTTTTCCCCGCTTCTGACACTGCGCTGTGTTCCACACAGGTATGCTTGCCCGGATATTCCGCGCGCACGTCTGCCAGGTGAAGAGACGTATTCTTATCATACCCCGTACCAATCAGCAGAACCTTTCCGTCCAGCTCATAAAGCCTTCCAATCGGAGAACCATCCCCAAAGATATTAGACAGATCGTGATCCTTCGTCAGATACTCCGCATATCTGCCCCACGCGCACACAGACCGAGCCGGGTGGTCGCTCCGGACACTGCCGGGCACCTGCCGGAACATTTCCGCAACAGCACCCATCGTATTGGTCGGGGTCAGATTTTTGTCATAAGCCGGCCAGTTGTCCCGAATGAGCTGCCAGTCCTTTTGCTCTGCCTCCCAATGAACCCCCGTCTCCGGATCCAGATTTTTCCATGACTGTGTGGGCATCATGATTGTTCCGGAATCTCCAACCACTTCCATTAGCGCCTCAATCACAGCCTGTGCGCCGCCGCAGACATACCCCATCTTTCCCAGGGAAGTATGAACCATTACGGTATCTCCGTTTTTCAAACCAACTTCCTTTAATTTTTGGATTATTTCACCTTTTAGGATAACCTGCATTCCAATCCCCCTCTATATCTTGAAATCAACGCTATCCCCTACAAAACCTTTCGCCCGTTCACCGTCAGCTTAAATGTGGTTCCCAGCACCTCAGCCGATTTCCGGCAGAGCATCATCCGCCCCAGGAAGATTTCAAAATAATCATACATGGAGCAGATACTTTCATCAATCTGCAGATTCAGTGCAATCACAGATCTGTCCTTCTCAATTTTCAGCTTGGAATCTGTTACCGCGTAATTCACCCGGTCGTGAATGTCAAAGGCCGCCTGCTCCTTCTGCCGCACCCGGCTTCTCCGGACGTCTGTCTTATCCGCAATGATGAGTGCGGCGGATATGATATCCTCCGGGCTTCCGGTGGACTCGTCATGATTGCCGATGGCTGAGATTACGGTAATCCGATCCTCCAGAGACATATTGGTGTCCTTCAGCAAATCGTTAGCCAGCAGCGCGCCATATTCCGCGTGGTGGGTCCGGTTGATGGCGTTGCCGATATCGTGCATATAACCGGCGATTTTCACCAGCTCCACATCGTGCTCCGGATAGCCAAACCGCTCCAGAATCTTGCCTGCCTGATGGGCTACCTGGACACAGTGGGCCTGGGAATGATCCGTAAAGCCAAGCTGCCCCAGATTAGCGTCACCCTTTTTCAGATATGCGTTAATTTCTTCGTTTTTTGCGATTTCCTTATATTTCAAATGTTTTGCATCTCCTTTTGTCTGTTTCATCCGTTTTACACAAAAGGATAGCCTGCTTTTGTTAGTTCTTCGTGTTATCCATGTAAAATATAAGTAAAGTTTTCTTCTTAAGCGCCCAGAATCTCCTGAATCTCCGTCAGATTCCCTGCAAAATAAATGCCCTGCTGCCGTTCCCCGGAAGAAAGCCCCTTTGCAATCATATGTTCCAGCAGCGCCTTCAGGCTGTCGTAGTACCCGTTCAGGTTGTAAAGAATACAGGGCGCGTCAAGCTGCTTTAAGGATACCTTCGACATGACCTCCGCGATCTCCTCCAGGGTTCCGGTGCCGCCCGGAAAAGCGATAAAGGCATCCCCAAGCTCTATCATTTTCGCCTTCCGCTCCGCCATGGTGGGCGTCACATGAAGCTCCGTCAGGCCTTCATGCTGCACGTCCTCGTCCACAAAGCACTGGGCCTCAATTCCGATTACCCTTCCGCCTGCTGCAAGCGCGCTGTCTGCCAGCTCGCCCATCAGGCCGGTTTTGGAGCCGCCATATACCAGCGTATTGCCGCTTTTTCCCATCCAGCTTCCCAGCTCCTGTACAGCCGTTTTTAAAGCCGGATCATTTCCTTCATTTGCCCCCAGATATACGGTTATCTTCATATTCTATCCTCTCCATTCCTGTTCTTCCGCAGCCTTTTTCAAAAAATGCATGGAAAAACCGGCTAACTGCTATTGCATCTTTGTAAGAATTCCATCTTCCGTTAAAATCTGAAGGCATTCCATGGCATGATCGGCGTGCATCATCTGCCACACCTGTTCCATCCCGGCTGCCAGCGGCTTCTTCAGAAATTCCTCTCCGGAGATCCAGTACACACGCCCTTCCTCCGAGGAAATCAGTTCGCCCTCAAATTCATTGGTCTTATAAAGGAGCCCCACATTCCGCACATCGCCTTCCATCCAGTGATAGATACCCGTCAGCCTCGGATTTTGAATGGTCAGCCCGGTCTCTTCCCGGATTTCCCGGATCACCGATTCCCGAAAGGTCTCGCCCGGCTCCACATGCCCGCCCGGAAATGTAGTTCCCCCATAGCTTTTGCTTACTTTATCCAGAGCCAGAACCCGTCCATGTTCGTCATAAACCATGCACATATTCATAAAGACTGCTTTTTCGATTCCTGCCATAATCTCTCCTCTTTTGCATTTTCTTTCATTATAGCCCTTGCTTTCACGTATCGCAATGAAATTCAGGCTGATTAGCCTTGCCGTAACCGATACTGCTTCGGCGTCATTCCTGTCAGCTCCCGGAATCTTTTCGTATAGTAGCTCTGGCTGGAAAAGCCACAGGCCTGCGCTACCTCTGCAATCCCCGTGTCTGTCCCGGTCAGCAGATTCATACTTTTGTGAATCCGGTACTGAAGCAGATAATCGGAAATGGTCTGTCCCGACTGCTTTTTGAAATAGCGGCAGCACTCGCTCCGGCTGAGACCAATATAATCTGCTACCGCATCCAGGCTGAATTCCACAGCGTAATGCTTCTGCAAATACGTCAACATGTTCTGAAATCGAATATCCACTGTGTCCACCTGCTGCGTCAGTTCCCCATCCAGAAGCGTCCGCATCCGCTTCCAGATTTTGAACACATTTCCCATAAGATCGAACTGATAACCATCCTCTTTCGCATCAAAGGTTCTCGCCATTTCCGTCAGAATATCCAGAATTTCCGCGCCACGTACCGTATGACAATCTATCACCTTCCGGTTCAATGCCGGACCCTGCAGCACCGGAAGCACACTATTTTCATACAGGCTTTCCTCCCGGACCGGGCAGATAAAATCCGGTGAAAAGTTTACACAAAAGAAAGCTGCTTCTTTTCCGAGTGGCTTCGCCATATGGGTTCGTTGGGAATTGATAAATATCGCTTTTCCCTCCGAAACCGCATCTCGGCATGACTCGGTACTCCAAAGAACCGTTCCACGCACCGTCAGACAGAACTGAAAATCCACATGCCAGTGCCAGTCAATATAATCGTAGGTGTCCTGGCTAAAACGGCTGTAATAACAGGATATGGGAAAGCCAGGAATATTCTTCATGATTTCCTGCTTCCGGGAATCCAGATTGATCACTTTTTCTCTCATGATACGCCTCCTATCCCAAGCATAACACGCATTTTTCCCAAGCGCAATATTATTATAAATTTATGCAAACACAAGTCTATAATTGAAATATTAATCGCAATATAATAACACTATAAATCAATGGAGGATATGACAAATGAATCGTTTTAATATAACCAAAGGCTTTCTGTACGCTTCTCTTGGC
>CAKRTY010000015.1 GCA_934402125.1 uncultured Anaerosacchariphilus sp.
GATTATACCAATAAAAATGTGGAGGGACCGGCGGCCAAGAACATCGGCGTGCTGATGATGAATCCCCAGAACGGAGAGATTCTGGCGATGGCGGGCGACGTGGATTTCGATCTGAATAATCCCCAGGATCTGGTGGAAAATGGTTATCTGACCCAGGAACAGGTGGATTCCATGACAGAGGAGGAGCAGCTGGACGCTAAAAACCAGATGTGGCGTAATTTCTGTATCAGCGACGGCTATGAGCCCGGATCTACCGTAAAACCCATGACGGTAGCGGCGGCTCTGGAGCTGGGCGTGGTCAGCGATTCTACCACTTTTCTCTGCGACGGCGGACAGGTTATCGTACAGGGACAGCCCAAGATTAAATGCGCGAAAAAGACAGGACATGGCATTATCAGCCTGGAGGGTTCGCTGATGTTTTCCTGTAATGACGCTCTGATGCAGATAGGAGCCATGCTCGGCTATGACAATTTTCTGAAATATCAGCAGATTTTCAATTTCGGCCTGAAGACGAACATCGATCTTCCCGGTGAGACGAATAACGCTTCGACGGTATTTACAAAGGATACCATGGGACCGGTAGAGCTGGCCACCAGTTCCTTTGGTCAGGGCTTCAATACGTCCATGATTCAGGTGGCTTCGGCCTTTTCCTCCGTTATCAATGGAGGCTATTATTATCAGCCCCATGTGGTAAAGAAGATTCTGAACGCAGACGGTGGTACGGTGGAGACAGTCAATCCGGTGCTGGTGCGCCAGACGATTTCCAATAAGACCTCGTCGCTGATTCGGCAGTATCTGTACCACACCATGTACGGAAGCGCAGATTCCAACGGTAACAACGCCACCGGTAGAAAGGCGCGGGTAGCCGGGTATACCATGGGTGGTAAGACGGGAACAGCCCAGAAAGTGCCACGTTCCGCACGGAAATATCTGGTATCCTTTATCGGCTTTGCGCCGGCGGATAATCCCCAGGTGGTCTGCTATGTGGTAGTGGACGAGCCCAACGCGGACAGTCCGGTTACGCAGGCAAGCAGCGCCTTTGCCCAGGAGATTTTCAAGAATATTATGAAGGAAGCCATGCCCTATCTGAATATCTATGCTACGGCGGAGATTCCGGAGGATATGAAAGCAGAGGTGGAGTCAGAGCAGGCAGCCGCTGCGGAGCAGGAGGCAGAAGAGGAAGCGAAGGAAGACGAGACACCTGTGGAGGAGGGTACTCTGGTAGATCCGAATACGGGTGAAACGGTGAAGATGCCCACAGAGGAGGAAGCAGAGGCCGACGGTGACAGCGGTCCGCTGGACGGCTATGAAAGTCCGCTCCTTCCCGGAGATGGAAGCACAGCTTCAGAGGACAGTGCAGAATAGAGAGGCGGAAAGCGCCGCATAAAGTCAGAAACCCCATAATAGGTTGTAACAAACCGATTATGGGGTTTTTATGAAAACAGGGGAACAGAAAGTAAGAACCTACAACCGGAAAAAGCTGACGCTGGTTTTTGGAGTCTGCGTTCTGCTGTTGGCGGGGCTGACGGCGCGTCTGGGCTACCTGATGATTTTCCGTTCGGAATATTATCAGAAGCTGGCAGAGGATCTTCATCAGCGGGAGCGGAGCATTAAGGCGGCCCGGGGGAGAATTCTTGACCGGAACGGCAGGGTGCTGGCTTCGAACCGGACCGTATGTACCGTGTCGGTGGTACACAGCCAGCTAACCGATCCGGAGGGAGTGATAGAAGCGCTTTGCAGGGAGCTGGGGCTGCCGGAGGAAAAGGTGCGGAAGCGGGTAGAAAAATACAGCTCCATAGAGCGGATTCAGGCCAATGTGGACAAAGAAACGGGAGACCGGATCCGGGCCCTGGAGCTTGACGGGGTAAAAATCGATGAGGATTATAAACGCTGGTATCCCTACGGCTCCCTGGCCTCCAAGGTGCTGGGCTTCACCGGAGGGGATAACCAGGGGATCATCGGTCTGGAGGTCCGGTATGATACCTATCTGCAGGGACAAAAGGGTAGAATCCTGACGCTGACGGACGCCAGAGGAATCGAACTTCCGGATGCGGGCGAGGAGCGGGTAGAGCCGGTTCCGGGGGCAGATCTGCAGGTAAGCCTGGATTATAATATTCAGCGCTGCGCGGAGCAGGCGGCAAAAAAGGTCCGGCAGGAAAAGCAGGCCACCTATGTGTCAATTTTGGTGCTGAATCCGGAAAACGGGGAAATCTACGCCAATGTAAATGTGCCGGAATTTGACCTGAACAATCCCTATGATCTGACAGCATACCTGGAGGACACCGGGCAGAGCGGGGAAGAACGGACGGAACAGGAGAGACAGGATCTGCGGAATCAGATGTGGCGGAATCAGAGTATCCATGACACCTATGAGCCCGGTTCTGTTTTTAAGGTGGTGACAGCGGCGGCAGCCCTGGAAAAGGGCGTGGTGACCCTGCAGGATACCTTCAGCTGCCCGGGCTTTCGAATGGTAGAGGATCGTCGGATCCGCTGTCACAAGGTACAGGGACACGGAACGGAAACCTTTGTACAGGCCATAGAAAATTCCTGCAATCCTGCCTTTATCGATATCGGACAGCGGGTGGGGGCAGAGGACTTCTGCGGATATTTCCGGCAGTTTGGCTTAATGGAAAAAACAGGAATTGATTTGCCCGGCGAGGCCAATATTATCATGCATAAGCTGGAGAATATCGGCCCGGTGGAGCTGGCAACTATGTCCTTTGGCCAGTCCTTTCAGATTACGCCCATGCAGATGGCGGCCACCGTCAGCTCCATCATAAATGGAGGAACCCGGATTACGCCCCATTTTGGGGTGGCGGTTCTGACGGAGGAGGGAAAGACAGAGAAAAAGCTGGCCTGGCCGAAGGGCAGGAACGTGGTACGCGGCGACACCTCGGAAACCATGCGTTTTTTGCTGGAAAAGGTGGTATCGGAGGGAGGAGGAAGGCGGGCGTATATGGAAGGATACCGGATTGGAGGCAAGACAGCCACCTCCCAGACCCTTCCGAGAGGTACGGGGCGCTATATCTCTTCCTTTATCGGATTTGCCCCGGCAGATGATCCCAAGGTACTGGCTATGTGCGTGATTCACAATCCCCAGGGGGTCTATTACGGCGGAACCATTGCGGCTCCGGTTATCCGCGGTATCTTTGAAAATATTCTTCCCTATCTTGGCATTGAAAAAACGGAAGAAAAGGCTTATAATGCAGATTAGCTTAAGAAAAGGATATGAGAGGTAGAAAAAAGTTATGGATGTAAAAACACTGATATTTCCGGTTTTGATTTCCTTTATCATCAGCGCGGCGCTGGGTCCGGTGGTGATTCCGCTGCTCCGCCGGATGAAATTCGGCCAGACAGAGCGTGAGGAGGGACCCAAGAGCCACTTAAAGAAGACGGGTACGCCGACTATGGGCGGCGTGATGATTCTGGCTGCGATTATTGTGACAGCCCTGATTTACGCAAAGGACTATCCGAAGATTATTCCCGTTCTCTTTGTGACCGTAGGCTTTGGTATCATCGGATTTCTGGACGACTATATCAAGATTATGCTTCACCGCTCGGAGGGTCTGACTCCGGGACAGAAGATGTTTGGCCAGTTCCTGGTGACCGGCGTCTTTGTCTTTTATTATTATAAAATGACAGGCGGCGATATGGCCATGCTGATCCCCTTCTGGCCGGGTCACTATCTGCATCTGGGCTGGCTTGCCATTCCGGTGGCTTTTCTGGCGATCATCGGAACGGTCAACGGAGCCAATTTTACCGATGGTCTGGATGGTCTGGCTGCCAGTGTAACAGTTCTGATTGCCATGTTCTTTACAGTAGTGGCAGTGGGTACCGGAAGCGGCATTCATCCGATTACCTGCGCAGTGGTAGGAAGCCTGATGGGATTCCTATTGTTTAATGTATTTCCGGCCAGCGTTTTTATGGGCGATACCGGATCCCTGGCTCTGGGCGGTTTTGTGGCGGCAACGGCTTACATGATGGATATGCCGATCTTTATTCTGATTGTAGCTTTGATTTACTGGGTGGAGATTCTCTCCGTTATGATTCAGGTAACGTATTTCAAGAAAACCGGCGGAAAGCGAATCTTCCGTATGGCGCCGATTCATCATCATTTTGAGCTGGGCGGCTGGTCAGAGACCAGAGTCGTGGCAGTATTTTCTATCGTGACGGCGTTATTATGCCTGATTGGATTGCTGGCGCTTTAAGGAGGAAAAGACATGATTAAGGATAAAAAGATTCTGGTAATCGGAAGCGGTGTCAGCGGCATCGGAGCAGTGAAGCTTCTGGAGGCGGCGGGCGCGGCTCCCACCCTTTATGACAGCAATGAAAAGCTGACAGAGGAGGCTGTGCGGGGCAGACTGCCGGAGGGCAGCAAGTGCGCCATCGTTCTGGGAGAGCTTCCGGAGCAGTTGAAAAAAGAGACGGAGCTGGTAGTATTGAGCCCCGGCGTACCGGTGGATCTGCCGCTGGTGGAGGAGCTTCGGAAGAATGGCGCTGTCATCTGGGGCGAGGTGGAGCTGGCTTACCATTTTGGAAAGGGCAGAATTGCAGCAATTACCGGAACAAACGGAAAAACTACAACAACAACGCTGGTAGGCGAGATTTTCAAAAGCTATTATCCGGAGGTTTTTGTGGTAGGCAATATCGGAACCGCTTACACGGCGGAGGCCCTGAAAATGACGGAGAACAGCGTGACGGCTGCGGAGATCAGCAGCTTTCAGCTGGAAACCATTGAGAGCTTCCATCCGAAGGTCAGCGCGATTCTGAATATTACCCCGGATCACCTGAACCGCCATCATACCATGAAGTGCTATATCGAAACCAAGGAAAAGATCGCGGAAAATCAGACGGCAGAGGATACCTGCGTGCTGAATTATGACGATGAGGAGACGAGACGCTTCGGGGAGAACTGTAAGGCTTCGGTTCTGTATTTCAGCCGGGAGCATATACTGGATCAGGGCGTATATATGGACGGAACAGCGATTGTATACAAAGATGAGTCTGTGAGGACGAAGATCTGCGACGTCAGCGAGCTGAAGCTTCTGGGAACCCATAACTATGAAAATGTTATGGCGGCAGTGGCCATTGCAGCAGCGATGGGAGTTCCGCTTCCCTATATCCGGGAGACGGTGATTCGCTTTACGGCCGTAGAGCACCGGATTGAGTTCGTGGCAAAGAAGAAGGGCGTGGCCTATTACAACGATTCCAAGGGGACCAATACCGACGCGTCCATCAAGGCGGTGCAGGCCATGAACCGTCCTACCATTGTGATCGGCGGCGGCTACGATAAGCACGTCAGCTTTGACGACTGGATTGAATGCTTCGGAGATAAGGTAAAATGGCTGGTGCTGCTGGGACAGACGGCCAATCAGATTGCCGAGACAGCGAAGAAGCATGGATTTACGAAGATCGTATTTACCGAAAGCCTGAAGGAAGCGGTAGAGGTATGCGCCGAAAAGGCGGAGAGCGGCGACGCGGTTCTGCTTTCCCCTGCCTGCGCAAGCTGGGGAATGTTCGACAATTACGAACAGAGAGGAAGAATGTTTAAAGATTACGTCCGCGCGCTTCCGGAATAAGGAAGCGCCCTGCGAAGTAAAGCAAGGGGCGAGGCCCCGGGACGGAGGGTATATGACAGGTCCGGATTCCGCCGGAAAAAAGAAGAAGCACAGGAGCAGCGCTCCGGATTACGGTCTGGGGCTTACGGTGCTGATTCTGGCGGGGTTCGGACTTGTTGTGCTTTACAGCACCAGCTCCTGGAACGGGCAGGTGAAGTTCGCGGATCCGGCCTATTACCTGAAAAAACAGCTGTGGGCCACTTCTCTGGGGCTGGCAGTCATGTATGGCGTATCCTGCGTGGATTACCATCGGTGGGAGCGGCTGGCAGTGCCCGGTTATCTGATTTCTCTGGGGCTTCAGGCGGCAGTTCTGGCGTTTGGAGATGAATATAACGGGTCCAGGCGCTGGCTGTCGGTGGGGCCGCTGTCCTTTCAGCCCTCGGAGTTTGCCAAGGTGGCGGTTATCGTGCTGCTGGCCCGCTTGATCAGTAGTCTGGCCAAAAAGCCTGTAACTCTCCGGCAGATGTTTGTGGTGATATTGCCGGCTCTGCCTCTGGTGGGGCTGGTGGGTACCAACAACCTGAGTACGGCAATTATTATTATGGGAATTGCGGTAATCCTGATTTTTGTGGCCAGCCCCGGGTATCTCCGGTTTATTCTCATCGGCGCAGGCGGGGCAGGGTTTCTGGCGGTGTTTCTGAGCCTGGAATCCTACCGTCTGGAGCGTCTGGCTATCTGGCGGAATCCGGAGGCCTACGAAAAAGGGTATCAGACCATGCAGGGACTTTACGCCATCGGATCCGGAGGCCTGTTCGGCGTGGGCTTTGGCGGAAGCCTGCAGAAGCTGGGCTTTGTACCGGAGGCCCAGAACGATATGATTTTTTCCATTGTCTGCGAGGAGCTTGGGCTGACGGGGGCGGTACTTTTGATTTCTCTGTTTGTCCTGCTGATCTGGCGGCTTTTTATCATAGCTCTCCATGCGCGGGATTTGTTCGGAGGACTGCTGGTGACCGGAATGATGGGGCATATCCTGATTCAGGTGATTCTGAATATTGCGGTGGTGACCAATGCCATTCCCAACACCGGCATTACGCTGCCCTTTGTCAGCTATGGGGGCACCTCTGTCTTATTTCTCCTGGCGGAAATGGGTCTGGCCCTGAATGTATCCCGCAGTCACGTTCACCGGGAGAATGGCATATGCTGAAGGTATAGCCGGACTTAGGAGAGAAGATATGGATTATCTGGACATTGAGGGCGGCCGGCCCTTGCAGGGAGAGGTGCGGATACAGGGATCTAAAAACGCGGTGCTTCCGATTCTGTCCGGCGCGTTGCTGCACAGAGGCGTAACCGTAGTGGAAAACAGTCCGGATATTACGGATGTGGAGGCCATGCTGGAGCTGCTGCAAGGCTGCGGCTGCAAAATCCGGCGGGAGGGCAGGAGGCTTATCGTGGACGCTGGGCAGGTATCTCCTTTGCGGGCAGAAACGGGCTGCGCGGCGAAAATGCGATCTTCCGTCATGCTGCTGGGAAGTCTTCTGGGACGGGTGGGCGAGGTCTTTTTGCCCTATCCGGGAGGCTGCGTCATCGGGGAACGTCCGATCGATCTCCATAAAAAGGCCCTGGAGCAGCTGGGAGCGGTAATAAGGCTGGAAGAAAATGGAATTCACGCAGTCTGCAGAAAGCCGGTGGGAGCCAGGATCCGGCTTTCCTTCCCCAGTGTGGGGGCTACGGAAAATGTACTTTTGCTGGCAGTAAAGGCCGAGGGGGAGACGATTCTTGAAAATGCGGCCCGGGAGCCGGAAATCTGTGAGCTCTGCCGGTTTCTGCGAAGCATGGGCGCCGGTATCCGCGGAGAAGAAACCGGGCGGATTGTGGTAAAGGGCGGGCAGCCCCTTCATGATACGGTATTTCCGGTCATGGCAGATCGGATTGTGGCGGGAACCTATATGCTGCTTCTGGCGGCGGCCGGTGGGGAAATCTGCCTGAGGGAGGCGCCGGCCGGGCAGCTGAAAAGCCTGTGGCCGGTTCTTGCGGCCCTGGGGGCAGAGAGCCGGACAGAGGGAGAAACGGTGCTTCTGAAACGGCAGGAGAGAAAGGAATGTAGGCTAGAGGTGACGACGGCTCCCTATCCGGGATTTCCGACGGATTTGCAGTCGCCCCTCCTGGGCGCGCTGGCAGGTCTGCCCGGAAGGAGCCGGATCCGGGAACAGGTCTTTGAGGCAAGGTTTAAAATCGTGGAGGAGCTTCGGAAAATGGGGGCGGAGATCTGCCTTACGGGACAGGAGGCCGAGGTATGTGGAACAAGGCTTTTGGGAGCGACGCTTGAAGCCCGGGAGCTCAGGGGCGGCGCGGCTCTCTGTATCGCGGCGGCTGCAGCAGAGGGCAGAAGCCGGATTTTGGGATATCCCTACATTGCCCGGGGCTACGAAAACATAATCGGGGACTTGCAGAAGCTGGGAGTTATGATATACTAGACAGAAACGGAGCAGAAGGAGCGGCATGGGAAAATTTCAGGAACGGAAACAGGTAAAAGAACGGAAACGGAGAGGAAAAGGTTTTCTGGCGGCGCTGGTGATTTTCCTGCTGCTGGCATTGGCGGCAGTGGGCCTCATCAGTCTGTCCAAAATCCGTAAGGTGGAGATTACCGGCAACAGCTTCTATAGTGAGCAGGAGATCAGAGACCGGATTATCACGGATCGCTACAGCCAGAATTCCCTGTATCTCTATCTGAAATATAAGTATTTTAACAAGGAGGAGATTCCCTTTATCGATAAGATTGAGGTGAGTCTGAAGGGACCGGGCAGTGTGAAAATCCGCGTCTACGAGAAAAGCGTCATCGGCTACGTGACCTATATGGGATCTAATTTTTATTTTGACAAGGACGGCGTGGTGGTGGAGAGCTCTGCCGATGTCAAGGAGGGAATTCCCTGTATCTCCGGCGTGAAATTCAGTTCCCTGGCCCTGTATCAGAAGCTTCAGGTGGAGGACGACAAGATTTTCAGTCGTATCTTAAATATCACCCAGCTTCTGAAGAAATACGAGCTGAGTCCGGACAAGATTGAATTTGGCAGGGATTTGAGTCTGACCCTGTATTTTGCCGAGGTGAAGGTGGCCCTGGGAAGCGGGGACAATCTGGAGGATAAGGTGGGACGGCTCCACGAGCTGTACAGCGATTTGGAAGGGCTGTCCGGAACCCTGCGGATGGAAAATTATACCTCAGATTCCAAATTTATCAGCTTCGAAAAGGACAGTTCCGGGGAATAGCGTATAGAAAAAAATAATTTTGGAAATGTTATAAATAGGCTTGATAAATTTCTGGAAAAAAGTTATCATATGTGGTATGAGAAAAATTGGAAGTTCTCTGCCTTCGGGTATGATTTATGAGAATAATAGAGGGAAATAGGAGGGCAAAGTTTTGCTTGAGATTATGATGAACGATGCAGAAGCCGCAGCCAGAATTATCGTGATTGGAGTGGGCGGTGCCGGAAATAATGCAGTAAACCGGATGATAGATGAGCAGATCGCAGGCGTAGAGTTTGTGGGAGTGAATACGGACAAGCAGGCGCTGCAGTTCTGTAAGGCAGAGCGTGCCATTCAGATCGGTGAGAAGCTGACCAAGGGACTGGGCGCGGGAGCCAAGCCGGAGATCGGTGAGAAGGCTGCCGAGGAGAGCATCGAGGAGATCAAGGAAGCCATCCAGGGCGCGGATATGGTATTTGTTACCTGCGGTATGGGCGGCGGTACCGGAACCGGCGGAGCGCCGGTGATCGCCAAGCTGGCCAAGGATATGGGTATCCTGACAGTCGGCGTTGTGACGAAGCCCTTCCGTTTTGAGAATAAAGTACGGATGCAGAATGCGATGACAGGAATCCAGAAGCTGAAGGAGAGTGTGGATACTCTGATCGTGATCCCCAACGATAAGCTGCTGGAGATCGTAGATCGCCGCACTACCATGCCGGACGCGCTGAAGAAGGCCGATGAGGTCCTGCAGCAGGCGGTACAGGGAATCACAGATCTGATTAACCTGCCGGCTCTGATCAATCTGGACTTCGCGGATGTGCAGACCGTTATGACAGACAAGGGTATCGCGCATATCGGTATCGGTTCCGGTAAGGGCGATGACAAGGCTCTGGACGCAGTAAAGCAGGCAGTTGCCAGCCCGCTTCTGGAGACCACCATTGTGGGTGCTTCCCATGTCATCATCAATATTTCCGGAGACATTTCCCTTATGGATGCCAACGACGCTGCAAGCTACGTGCAGGATCTGGCAGGCGACGACGCCAATATTATCTTTGGTGCGATGTATGATGATACATACACCGATGAAGCCACCATTACCGTCATTGCGACCGGACTGGATGAGAACAGCAGCACCAAGGTTCTGCCGAAGAGCAGCAGCTTTGGAAAGATGCCGGCTACAGCGGCGAAGCCGTCCTTTGAGTCCAACGGACAGAGCGCAACGCAGACTACCGCGGAGCCGCCGGTATTCAAGCCCCTGCCGGGTCTGAATATGCCGAAGCGTCCCGAGAGCCGGGTTCCGGAAACAGAGATTAAGATTCCGGAGTTTTTACAGAGAAATAAATAATCAGAGAAAAGAAGGGGCTGACGCAGTGGTGCGGACAGCCCTTTTCCTTGGAGGAACCGTATGAAAACCATTACCATAGAAGAACTGATGAAGCTTGCCCCCGGAGAGAGGATCATTCTGGATGTGCGTCCCCGGGAGGAGTACCAGAGAGGCACCTTTGCGGGAGCCTTAAGTATGCCGATGAAGGAGATTCCGGAGCGCGTGGATGAAATCCCGAAGGACAAGCCGGTCTGCCTTTTGTGCCACACGGGAGAGCGGAGCGTGGAGTATGTGGATTACCTGGAGCAGAAGGGCTATGACGCCTGGAACGTGGAGGGCGGATACCGGGCCTATCTGCGCATAGAGCTGGCCCGCTTTGTGCAGGAGGAGGACGCCCGGAAGGAAAAAACGGCGGAAATCGAGCGCAGTATCATCAAAAAATTCCGAAAGCCCCTGTGGCGGAAATTTACCCAGGCGATTCAGGAATATGACCTTATTCAGCCCGGAGACAAAATCGCCGCCTGCATTTCCGGCGGTAAGGACTCCATGTTGATGGCCAAGCTGCTGCAGGAGCTGCAGCGCCATGGAAAATATCCCTTTGAACTGGTATTTCTGGTGATGAACCCCGGATACAATGCGGACAACTGGAAAATTATCCAGGATAACGCCAAAGTGCTGGGAATCCCGCTGACGGTATTTGAAAGCGAGATCTTCGATATTGTGGCCGGAGTAGACCGGAATCCCTGCTATCTCTGCGCCCGTATGCGCCGGGGCAATCTCTACGCGGAGGCGAAGGCCCTGGGCTGCAATAAGATTGCCCTGGGACATCATTTTGACGATGTGGTAGAGACGATCCTGATGGGAATGCTTTACAGCGGAAAGATTGAAACCATGATGCCCAAGCTGCACAGCAAGAATTTCGAGGGAATGGAGCTGATCCGCCCCATGTATAAAATCAAGGAGGAGGACATCAAGGCCTGGAGAGATTACCACAAGATTCATTTTATTCAATGCGCCTGCCGCTTTACGGAGAACTGCGCCACCTGTGGAGGAGAGCATGGCTCCAAGCGTGACGAGATGAAGGAGCTGATGAAGCAGTTCCGTGCCACCAGTGATGTGATTGAGTCCAACATCTTCCAGAGCGTCCATAACATCAACCTGAGAACCGTCATCGGTTATCATAAGGACGATGAGGTTTATAACTTTTTAGATGATTATCAGGAGCGTTAGATCCTGTCGAATCCCGTAGAATAAATCCATTCTGCAAATCCCATAAATTTACAAATTATGCAGCCCGCCTTCTCTATAATGTAGGACAGAAAGAAGGTGGGCTGTGTACCATACGCTGTACATAGACGTATTTTTCCTGGAGAATCTGCTGACAGATTATCTGCTTCTGTCGCTGACAGACCGGCTTATGAAGCTGCGCTCCGGGATCCTGCGAAGGCTTGCGGCAGCCGCCGCGGGCAGTCTGGCAGTCTGCGTCCTCTACGGACTGGGCTGGCAGAGAAGCATGCTCGGAAAGCTGCTTCTGCATGGGGCGGTCGGGCCATACATGGCGCTGGTAAGCCGGAAATGGAACAGCCGGCGTCTGCTGCTGCAGAGTATTTTCCTGCTGTATCTGAATGCTTTCCTGCTGGGCGGTATCTTCGGCTGGCTTTGGAATACCTGGCGTTTTCCGGCGTACCCTTTTTTATTTTTTACGCTGGTAAGCTATGGAATCTTGAAGCTGAGCATGAGAGTTTTATTCCGACAGCGCAGGCAGGAGCAGAGCATCCGCTCGGTTACGGTCCGGTACCGGGGAAAGGCCTGTACTGTCAGAGCCCTTCTGGATACGGGCAACAGTCTGCGGGATCCGGTTTTCGGAAAGCCTGTGAGCATCATCACGGAGGGACTGAAAAAACAGCTCCTGGAGGCCGGGGAACCGATCTGGTATCCGATTCCCTACCGGAGTGTAGGCCGGGAGCATGGATTTCTTCCGGCATTTTACGCAGACGTTCTGGAAATCCGGGAACCGGACGGCAGAAAGCTTAGCAGGGAAAGGCCATTGCTTGGCGTTACCAAAGAACCACTTTCTTCTGATGAATATTACAGTATGATTCTTCACCCGGCGCTGACAGAGCAGTCCGCCGCAGGTGGGGAGGAGAGTGGGAGGAACGAGATGCAATGCTAATCAAAGTGGCGATTCCAAACCAGGTTCAGCTGAAGCTGATCCCCAGTTTTTCGACTTTCTTTGTGGGAAAGCAAAAGGAAATTCATTATATCGGAGGCGCGGAGGTGCTTCCGGCGCCTCTGAACCCAGAGGAGGAGGCCCGGGCTATCCGAAAGCTTGGGACAGAGGAGGGAAAGGAAGCACGCTCCCTGCTCATTGAGCACAATCTGCGGCTGGTGGTTTATATTGCAAAAAAATTCGACAATACCGGCGTGGGCGTGGAGGATCTGATTTCCATTGGAACCATCGGACTTATCAAGGCCATCAATACCTTCAACAGCGGAAAGAATATCAAGCTGGCGACCTACGCTTCCCGCTGTATTGAAAACGAGATCCTGATGTATCTGCGCCGCAACAACAAAACCAGGCTGGAGGTATCCATCGACGAGCCCCTGAATGTGGACTGGGACGGCAACGAGCTGCTGCTGTCTGATATTCTCGGCACCGACGAGGACGTCATTTACCGGGACATCGAGACAGAGATGGAGCGGAAGCTGCTGGACAAGGCGATCGAAACCCTGTCCGAGCGGGAGCGGACCATCGTGGAGCTGCGGTTTGGTCTGAAAAACCCCCGGGGCGAGGAGATGACCCAGAAGGAGGTGGCAGATCTTCTGGGAATCTCCCAGTCCTATATCTCCCGGCTGGAAAAGAAAATTATCCGGCGGCTGAAAAAGGAGATTTTGAAGTATGAGTAGCTTATAGC
>CAKRTY010000016.1 GCA_934402125.1 uncultured Anaerosacchariphilus sp.
AAAGTCCCAGATTGGACATAACGGTGGTAACGATGGTATTGTCCTTCAGCGCGCCCTGCTCCATCATGTACTTTCCGCACACATAGAGAATCCGGTCGCCGTCCACTACTTCACCGTTCTCGTCTACAGCGATACAGCGGTCCGCGTCTCCGTCATAGGCAAAGCCCACGTCCAGTCCCTGCTCTTTGACAAACTTCTGCAGCACCTCGATATGGGTAGAGCCGCAGTTGGTGTTGATATTGGTGCCGTCCGGCTCGTTGTTGATCACATAGGTCTTGGCTCCCAGCGCGTCGAATACGCTCTTGGCAATAGCGGAGGAGCTTCCGTTGGAGCAGTCCAGACCTACCCGGATATTCTTGAAGGAACGGGTGGGCAGGGAAATCAGATAACCGATATAGCGGTTTCTTCCCGCCGCGAAATCAATGGTTCTTCCGATATTCTCTCTGGTAGCCAGCGGACGCTCTTCGGTCTTGCCGTCGATATAGGCTTCGATTTTCTCCTCTACCTCAGCCTCCAGCTTATGGCCCTGGCCATTGATGACCTTGATTCCGTTGTCATAGAAGGGATTATGGCTGGCGGAAATCATAATACCGCAGTCAAAGCCCTCGGTCCGTACCACGTAAGACACGCTGGGCGTTGTCGTCACGTGGAGCAGATACGCGTCCGCGCCGGAGGCTGTGATGCCTGCCGCCAGTGCATACTCAAACATATAGCTGCTTCTTCTTGTATCTTTACCAATCACAATTTTTGCCTTGTGATCTCTTCCATAATACCATCCCAGGTATCTTCCTACCTTAAATGCATGTTCTACGGTCAGTTTTACATTGGCCTCTCCGCGAAAGCCGTCGGTTCCAAAATACTTTCCCATATTAGACTCCTTTTACTGTCAAAAGGGCGCACTGCACCCAGACTCATTCTTTGCCCCTATTATAGCAGACTTTGGAAAATACACAAGATTTATTTTGCCTCTGCTCTCCCCGGCGGATGGATCCGGCAGCTTCCGGCCAGCTCCCGGACGCTGTCCAGATAGGCCGCAAGACTCTGGGCTTTTTTTATCTTTTTCCCGTATTTTTCCCCGTGTTCAAAGAGATGGATCTGGTAAAACCAGAGCTCCTTCACCTTAAACAGCACGTTGCGCTCGCCGATATCCAGAGCCAGATATCCGTCCACGATCCGCTGGTGGAATTCCAGGAAGCTGTCCCGCTGCTGCTTTTCGTTCCATTCCTCTTCGCCCCGGATCACAGGCAGCAGCCCCGGATTCAGGATAAGCCCACGGCCCAGCATCAGCCGGTCTGTTTCCGGAAATTCCGCTTCGAATTCCTTTACCTGCTTTTCCGTAAACAGATCGCCGTTATAGCACAGGGGAGCCCTGCTCTCCTGCAGGGCGTAACGGAAGCTCTCTTTTCTTGGGGTATTTTTATAATAATCCGCCTGCAGACGGGGATGCAGAATCAGCTCCTCCAGAGGGTACTGATTGTAAATGGCAAGTAATTTTCCAAATTCTTCCTCATTTCCCATGCCGAGGCGGGTCTTTACCGACAGCTTCATGCCGGAGGGCAGCTTCCGGAAAACCTCCTCCAGAAAACGGTTCAGCTCCTCCGGATACGCCAGAAAGCCGGAGCCCTTTCCCCGGGTTACCACCGTTCTGGAGGGACAGCCCAGATTCAGATTGATTTCCGCATAACCCATTTCCTGCAGGGTCTCCGCCAGCTCCAGGAAGCCATCCGCCCGGTTGGTCAGTATCTGCGGCACCACATACAGTCCCTTATTGTGCTCCGGCAGAACCTCATTTTGCTCCTTCGTCTTCATGCTGCGTTTTTCGTGGGGCTCCAGAAAAGGGGTAAAATATTTATCCGACGGGCCGTAAACGGCCGCCTGGGCATTGCGGTAAATAAAAGTGGTGACGCCCTCCATGGGGGCCAGATAGATCTGGGGTGACGGCATAGCGTGTGCTCCTGTTCTCTTGTATTCTTTCTGAAATCAGAAGGCGTTGTCTGCATTCCTATATTCAATGCCCGCCGTCTGTTTCATTTTCATATCTTACACATCATACCATATGCGCGTAATTTTGTGAACCTGACACCACCCTTTGTCTCGTCAAACCGGTTGACCCCTTCCGGCTTTTGCGCTATTCTATTTAAATAAGTATGTAATCCGGAGGTTTTTATGTATACACTTTCCTACTTTCTGCTGGCCCTGTTCAGCCTCTATATCAGCGGCTTTGCCTTTTTCCGCTGGGACGCTTCTTTCCTGCGGAATATGGACTGCGCGCCTGTACAGACTCTGTTAATTCTGGCCTTTGGCCTGCTGCTTGCTTCTGCCCTGGTGCTTCTATACCGGCTGATCCGGGAGCTGTCCGAGGAACGTCAGAAGCGGCTGGGGCTTATTCTGTTCCTGATCCTGGCTCTGGGACAGCTTGCCTTTCTCGCCCTGATCCGCCCACAGCTTCGCTACGATCCCTTAAAGATCTTCGATATGGCTGTGGAAATGCTGCGGACCCGTACCATTTCCGGCACCTACGAGACGGGGTATTTCGCCCGCTACACCAACAATTATCCCCTGACCATTCTGACCTACTGGTTTCTCCGGCTGCTGGCCGGACTGGGCGTTCCGGAAAGCACTTTTATGCTTGCGGTGCAGCTGGTCAATGTGACCTGTATCCTTATTTCCCTGGGACTTGGCTATCTGATTTTAAAGGAACTGAAAGGAAGGACGGAGGCTGTCTTCTTTCTCGGCGTCTGCGCCCTCTGTCCCCTGTCCTATGTATGGGCCGGATATTTCTATACCGCCAACTGCTCTATGCCCTTTCTGATGGGAATCCTCTATCTCTGGATCCGGATAAAGAGGCTGTATACATCCGCTGAGCGGACCGTCGGCGCTCCCTTCCATAAGATCATTCTTCGGCTGGCAGGGCTGTCCGCCCTTCTCGGGCTCGTCACGGTCTTTGGCTTCAAGCTCCGGGCGACGGCCGCTATCGGGCTGATCGCAGCCTTTCTGGACGGCGCGCTGCTGCTCTGGCGCAGACGGAAGGAAGGCCTGGCCGCCCTGGCCGGAAACCTGACGCGGACCCTGTGGGCCTCCGCCATCGCCTTTCTTCTAACGGCGTCCCTTTCCCTGGGCTTTTTCTCCGCCGCTGTAGATACTTATGTAAACTTCGATTACAAAAATACCGGCTTTCCCGCCGTCCACTGGGTCATGATGAGCGCCCGCTGGGACGGCTCCTTCGACCAGAATGACGAACATTATACCGTAAGCTTTGCCACGAAGGAAGAAAAAACGGCTGCCGATGTAAAGGTCTTAAAGGAACGGCTGAAGGAGGCCGGACCGCTGGGACTCCTTACCCTCTCCGGCCGGAAGCTTCTGAACACCTGGGTGGACGGCACCGACAGCTTCCAGGCCGAGGACAGCTACGCTTCCTATGGAAAACCCTATGACTATCTGATTGGAAATAAGAGCGGCCTGCTGCTTATCTACACCCAGGCCTTCCGCGCTTTACAAATGCTGGTCATCGGGCTGGGAGCCCTTTGCTCCCTCATTACCCTTTGGCGCAGGAAAAAGCCCTCCCGGTTTTTCCTCCTGCAGCTGACGCTGCTTGGGGGCATGGCCTTCCACCTTCTCTGGGAGACCAACCCCCTTTACAGCATCGGCTTCACCTACCTGTGCCTGATGCTCCTGGCCGACGGAATCGTTCGTTTTGCGAAAGTCCTTCCCGATTATACCCTGTCCGGTCGCCTCTGGCTGGCTCCGGCTGCCGGTACCCTTTTGCTTGCGCTGCTTCTGGCCTTTGCGAAAAAAGAGCTGGTGGATACGCCCATCGAGGCATATGACTACGCTATAGATCAGTACCAGTACGCAGGCGGCTTCGACGGCTATGTCACCTCCTACGACCAGACCTATGTACAGACCTTTGTGACTGACCAGCCCTTCAACCGGCTCTCCATCCGGGTCATCAACCCGCTGGACGATTATAACCAGTCGGCCTTCTGTGTGCGTCTGACTGATGAAACCGGCGCAGTTGTCTACGAAAACAACCGTTTTCTGTCCGGTCTGGTGACGAAAAGCGCCATCTATGAATTTATTCTGGATGATATTGTGCCGAAGGGCAGAACAGCCTATACCTTGGAAATCTGGCCGGGATATATTGAAGACGAAAATAGTCTGGAATTCCTGTCCTATACCACCGGAAACTGGGATCTCTATCCGGACGGGCAGCTGACGGTAGGCGGCGAGACCGTGGAAAAGGGAGATCTGGCCTTTGCGGTGTACCAGTATCGGGTGACGACTTACTTCAGTCTGAAGCAGTATCTGGTGCTGTGCGCAGGACTGCTGCTCCTCTCCGTCGCCGTGACGCTGCTGGCGCGGCGGGAAGTCAGATAAATAGGACGCCAGTTTTCCAATATCCAGATGTTCGCCTTTTCGAAACAGCTGTATGGATAGAACGGACTTTAGTCCGAGCTAGACATACCGCTGTAATGAGAAACGGGCGAACATGGGATATGGAAAATGAGCGTCCTTTATATTCTTACATTCCTTTAATTTTCATTTGCCAGCAACAGATATCCCACATTTTCATGCAATATTTCCATATTCTGAAGTTCTTCTGCATTCTGCTCATAATCCAGCCGGTCTACGTAGAGAACCGCCCGGCCGTCTTCCCGCAGGAAGCCCTCGATTCCGCCGTCCTCGCAGTGGAAATCTCCGCTGATCTCCGCCAGAAACAGCATATTCTGCTCCCATTCCCCGATGTTCGTCGGGTCTTCCCCCGGCACATAGACGTAAGCTTTTTCTCCCACGCAGTCGGCATCCCGGCTGACGCTTTCCCGGATAAAAAGCTGGAAGGGATCCCCGTGAGCCTCCCGAATTACATGAAAATACGCGTTTTTCATGTAATTTGTAACAAGTATGACGCTGCAGACTGCGGCAGTTATCCCCACCAGAGTGCGAAACCGGGTGAATTTTCCACTTGCGCATGTGATTTTTCCACTGTAGTCCACAGACTGCATTCTGAGATCCGCCGTTGCGTCTTCGGAGTCTATAGCCTGTCTGCTATCCGGCAGGGTCTCTCCCTCCAGCGGAAGCCGTATGAGCCAGCCCAGAATCACCGCGGTCCCTAAAGCCAGCGGCACGGTACAGGGATAGCAGTACCAGATAAGCTTGGTTCCGATGGCGGAAAAGCACAGGAACGGCAGCAGAAACCACAGAAGGATTCCGCCTCCCTGCTCCAGCAGTTCCCTGTTTCCTGTCTTCTTTTTCCACAGAAGCAGCAGACCGCCCAGAATTCCGATTACGCAGATGAGCAGCTGCCAGCGATAGATGAAGCCCTCTGCCCCAAATACTGTGTCATAATAGAAACGGAAAGGAAACTGATGTCCTTCAAAGTCAGCGCTGCCGGTACGGGCCAGCAGATCTACCTCTATCATTTTTTTCAAAAAGAAGAGGCCGTCCTTTGTGAAGCGCCAGCCAAACCACAGCAATAGGGGAGCGAAAACGGACAGCAGGAAGCCGCCCCATTCTTTCTTTGTGAAACGCAGCATTTCCCCATTTGCCAGCAAATACATACCGCCAATGGCCATAATCATACCCGCATGCCAGCTTTTGGTCAGAAAAGCCAGGGAGAACATCAGACCGCAGAGGTATACGTTTTTATGGTTCTTCTTCACGGACAGCATGGCCAACATGGCCAGCGTAAAGAATAAAAGATACAGTGAATCCGCGTCGGCTGCCCGGGCCAGATGGGCAGACAGGGGGCGTTCATTGGCACAGAAAAAGCCCAACACCAGAAGGGAGGCTTCCCTGCTGTAGCGCTTTGCAAAAAGCGCGCAGGCCAGACCCGTCAGCAGATAGGCCAGTGCCGAAGCAAACCGCAGGCCGAACACCGTGTAACCGAAGAGCCGAAAACCCAGCAGGATGCCCCAGTAGCTGACGGAGGGCTTCAAGTTCCAGTCGTCCACCTGACCATTGTAAGTATGCTGAATATAATCCCCGTTCCGGATCATTTCGTAGGCGTTGACCCCGTGACGGGCCTCGTCCCAGGAATCCACATACGGTACGTCCAGGCAGCGGAAGCAGTAAAAGGCAAGCGCAAGGGCGCCTGCCGCAAAGAATACCCAGTAATATTTTTCAAACAGTCCCAGCAGGAATCGGTAGCCTTCCGCGACTTTATCTGTCAGCTTTTTCCCTGTAACCATGTCATTCTCCCAACATACTCTCTAACGTGCCGCAGTACGCACTGTACATGACCGCCGCGAACTGGTCGTAGCCCGCCGCGCCCGGATGCAGGGCGTCGCCCTCTTCAAAGTTTGCCCCGCTGTTGTGCATCAGGCCCAGAGGAATCAGCACCACGTTTTTTTTATGACCAAACTTTTTTGCCATGGCCTTCATCAGATCCATCACCCGCTTGTCAGAACGGTTCTTGAATTCTCCCGGCAGGAAGGCCTTGCCGTCCTGCTTCACCATGGTTCCGATTTTCTCCTGTTCTCCCCAGTACAGGGTGTTTACCAGATAAATAGGAATGTCGCTGTCGTGACGGCGGATATTATCCACCATCTGCGCGATGGCGTCTACCGTATCGGAAGGATCGTCCTTCAGACCATTGGTTCCCAGAAAGATCTGAATCGCGTCCGGATCTATCCCGGTGGACAGCTTGTAATACTTCCAGTCAAACATGTTCTGAACCGGATCGTAAAAGGGCTGGACTCCTTCCTTTTTGCCATCGGAATAGAACTCCGTCGGCTCCAGATAGTCCTGTGCCGAAAAGCCGCTCCGTCCCTCATGGCTGTATCGCGTCCAGCCTCTTGTCCCCGCAAAGGTGATTTTGTCGCCGGACAGATGGTAAATGGTCCGGTACCATTCCCGTCCGTCTGACAGACTGTCACCGATATTTACGAGAGAATATTCCCCATCCAGCTGCTCCACCACATGGAGGGTGCTTTTCAGGGTTTTCACTTCATTTACATTGTAATCATATACCGTCAGAGTCAGGTCGTAATCGCCCACCTGCTCCTCTTTTCCGGTCACGGAGAACCGGTCCTCCAGATTCTCGCCGATTTCACAGTCCCAGTTGCAGGCATAGCCGTCCCGTAGCCCGGACCAGACCACCTGGTCGTCATACAGCTCTATGGTGCTCCCCACCGCCACATAGACGTCCTCCGGCAGATAGGCTTCCACCTGCGGTCTTTATTTTTTCATCTCCAGCTGCAGAATCACATTCCAGACCAGCAGTCCGATGATGACCACCGCCGGAATCAGCAGAAGAAGCTTCTTTTTATCTCTGATTCTGCTCAACATTTGTCTCCTTACAGATGAAAATGGGCCGGTGCTTGGTTTCCATATAGGTCTTCGCCAGGTACTCGCCCAGAATTCCGATGCAGAATAACTGGATGCCGCCCAGGAAGATAATGATACAGGTCATGGACGGCCAGCCGGACACAGGATCCCCGTACAGAACGGTCCGTATGATAATAAAGCACAGGACCAGGAATGCCACGATGCAGAAGAATACGCCCAGAAAGGCAGCCATCACCAGGGGTGCCGTCGTAAAGCCTACGATTCCCTCGATGCTGTAGATCAAAAGCTTCCAGAAGGACCACTTGGTCTCTCCTGCGCTCCGCTCCACATTTTCATACTCCAGCCATTTGGTTTGAAACCCTACCCAGCCGAACAGCCCCTTGGAAAACCGGTTATACTCTCCTAACCGCAGCAATTCGTCCACAAACTGTCTGGTCATCAGCCGGTAATCCCTGGCTCCGTCCACAATATCCGTCTTGGACAGCCGGTGCATCAGGGCGTAAAACCGTCTGGCAAAAAAGGAACGGATCGGCGGCTCGCCCTTCCGGGTCACACGGCGGGTTGCCACACAGTCGTAATCCTCAGTGGTAATGATCTGATACATCTTCGGAAGAAGAGCCGGCGGATCCTGCAGATCCACATCCATAATCGCCACATAGTCGCCATCCGCATAGGAAAGCCCCGCGTACATGGCCGCTTCCTTTCCGAAATTTCTCGAAAAGCTCACATATTTGATCCGGTCGTCCTGCTCTGCCAGCTTTTTCATTTCCGACAGGCTTTCGTCCTTCGAACCGTCATTTACAAACAAAACCTCCAGCCGCGCCTGAGACAGCTCAGCCGCAGTCCGGGTAATCGCCTCATAAAAGATAGGAATCGCTTCCTGCTCATTGTAGCAGGGAACAATAATCGAAATCTTGTCCATATCCTACTTCTCTTTCTCCTCGTCGTCAAAGCCGCGAATCTGATCAATCAGGAAGGGCGGCCGGTTTCTCGCCGCGTCAAAGGCTCTCCAGATATATTCGCCCAGAATTCCCAGCATTACCATGGTCACACCAAAGGAAAACAGCATCAATACCATCATGGACGTCCAACCCGGTACGTCCTCCACGCCGGTCAGCCGCTGTACCATCAGTACGATGGCCCAAATCACTGCTCCCGCCGCATAGACACCGCCCAGCCCGGTCATAAAGCGGACCGGGAAATAGGAGAAGCTCATCATGGAATCCACAACCAGCTTGATTTTCTTGGAAAGCGTCCACCGGGATTCTCCGATCTCTCTGGCCTTTCTGTGGAAATACACCTTCTCTGTCTTGAAGCCCACCCAGAGCACCTGCAGGGTCAGCGCGGAGTTCTTCTCGTCCAGCATCAGCAGTACTTCAATGACCTGACGGTCCAGAAGATAACAGTCAAAGCCGCCCTTGGGCATATTTTTCATAATCAGCTTCCGGGTAATGGTATAATACAGGTTCGCAAAAAACTTCTGGATAGCGCCCTCGTCCCGATCCGCGCGCACAGCCAGAACTACCTTATTGCCCTCTTTCCATTTCTCATAAAGCTGCAGAATCAGCTCCGAATCCTCCTGCAGATCGGCCTGCTTAGTTACCGCGCAGTCGCCGGTACAGACAGAAAGTCCCGCCAGAATCGCGGAATGCTCGCCAAAGTTTCTGGAAAGCTTTACCAGTCTCACCTTGTCGTCCATATCCCGGATCTGGTTCATGATTTCCCAGGAATTGTCTCCGGATCCGTCGTCTACAAATACAATCTCATAATCATCCAGCTTGTGCAGGATCTTTTCTTTCATATCCTCATAGAGGAGCATCAGGGTGTCGGAGTTCCAATATACCGGAACTATAATCGAAAGCTTACTCATCGTCTGCGGGTTCCTCCCACCTCTTTGATAAATTCATCGTAATCGCGGATATATTCATGGCCGTCGTAATGGGTATTGGCCAGTACCAGAAGTACGGAATCTGCGCTGAAATCGTACATATCCTTCCACAGCATGGTCGGCAGGTAAAGTCCCATCCGGGGACGGTTCAGCTCGATGATCTCCTCCTCGAAACCATTGTCCACCCGGACCTTACTGGATCCGCTCACATTGATAAGGACAAATTCCGAATTGCGGTTGGCATGCTGGCCGCGGATTACCTCGCTGTCGGAGCCATAGATGTAGAACACTCTCTGAATCTCGAAAGGAATATCCTGCGCTCCCTCCACTACCACCAGTTTTCCGCGCTCGTCGCCCAGATCGCCGAATTCCAGAATCTTATACTGATCTTTAATACTCATATTCTCTCTCCCTGATTTGATAAAATGCGTAACGCTTAGAAAGCATTGATTGCGTCAATTACATAGGACTGCTCTTCCTCTGTCATGCCATTATACATGGGCAGGGAAAGCACCTGTGAAGCATACTGCTCGGTAATCGGCAGATCGCCCTTCTTATGTCCCAGATACTGATATGCCTCGGACAGATGGGGCGGAATCGGATAATGGATAATCGTTCCGATCTCCTTCTCTGCCAGATACTGCATAAGCCTATCCCGGGCCTCGCTTCTTACCACAAACTGATGCCATACAGCGGTCGCTCCCTGCTGTACCTCAGGCAGAATCAGCTTGTCGTTACGGATCTCAGACAGATAACGGGCCGCGATCCGGCAGCGTTCCTCCTCGCACTCCTCCACATGGCGCAGACGCACACGCAGAAGGCCTGCCTGCAGCTCATCCAGACGGGAATTGGCTCCGACTACTTTATTATAATAGCGTTTCTCACTTCCGTAATTGCGGAATACACGGAAATCCTCCGCCAGGCCCGCATCCTTTACCACCACGCCGCCGCCATCGCCGAAGGCTCCGATGTTCTTGGAGGGATAGAAGGAAAAACAGCCCACATCTCCGAAGGTACCGGTCATCTGGCCGTCAAAGCAGGCTCCATGGGACTGGGCGCAGTCCTCCACCAGCTTCAGATTGTACTTTTCTGTCAGCTTCTTTACTTCTGCCATATTGGATGCCTGACCGTAGAGATGGACCACCAGAATCGCTTTTGTGCGCTCGGTAATCTTCTCCTCAATCTTCGATACGTCAATATTGTAATATTGAGTCGGCTCTACGAAAACCGGAGTGGCACCGTTCATGGTAATTCCCATCACGCTGGCAATGTAGGTATTGCCCTGGACGATAACCTCGTCGCCTTTGCCGATCCCCAGCAGCCGGAAGGCAATCCACAGCGCGTCCAGGCCGCTTGCCAGACCTACGCAGTGATTGCCGCCTGTATAGGCCGCAAATTCCTCCTCAAAGCTCTTTACTTCATTGCCCAGCACATACCAGCCGGAACGGAGCACCTCCAGAGCCTTTGCCTCAAACTCCTCCTGGTACCGGAAGAAGCCTCTATCCATACGATTTGCCATAATTTTCATGTTACAGCCGCCTCACTTTCTATCTTCTGCAAGTGCTCTTAAAAAAGAGCAGAGTTTTCCATTTAAAATACATTACTCGTACTTATCATCATAACACGCGGTGAAAATTTCGTCAATCGGCTTTCCTTCCGCTTCTACCAGTAGCCTGGTCAGCTTCTCTGCCCCGGTTCCGTTCAGATGATCCACATCGATATAATCCTCTGCCGTCAGCTGCAGGTATTCTGCCTTCGCCAGATTAAAATCCAGATATTCCACCCCATAACGCCTGGCCAGTTCCTGCACATAGGCATGGGCCGGATCGTAAGGGCCGATGGCCTCCAGATACTGATCCAGACTGGGCGCCGTCACAAAGACCAGACGAATTCCCTGCTTCCTGCAGAAATCCACGATTTTTTCTATATAAGAGACCGGATACGCTGTATCCAGCTTCATGTCGTCGGCCACTTTCCCGAAATTGTCCCACCAGGTAATGGCGTCCACATCCAGTTCGGCGTCAGACCACACGAAGCCTCTGCCTGCGTACCGATCCGCGTCCACCGTCACCGGCGCGTAGTTGCGGTAGCCTTCTGTCTGCTTTTTCTCCAGATTTTCCTTCAGATAAGCCGGATCGCCAAGCTTCTGCCAGTTCCGCCGAAAGGTGAAAAAGCGGTTGGTATAGTTTTTCGCCTCCGTGGTGGTCAGCAAAAAGGAAAGCTTATGAAAAGAGGGGCGCATATAGTCGGTTATGATATTGGCCTGCACCAGATCCCGGTCACTGCTGTCCATAAACAGGAATTTATAGTGCATGTCCAGATAGACCGTCTTCAGATCGTAAAGTCCCGCCGCCTCCCGCAACAGATAATAGGAGGTGTCATAGTTCTGTGAGGAAGAACCCAGATTGTAGGCGCTATTTCCGGTCAATTCTTCGTAAAGCTCCGGGTCATAGGCCCGGTAGCAATGGGAGCTGCCCAGGAACAGGGTATCCATTTCCTCGCCTGCGTCGGCACGCTCATAGAGCTCATGCATGGTTAGTCTTGTGTAACTCTGACTGTCGTCCACCAGAAGATAATTACAGAGTCTGATGAGGCCGCAAAGCAGAGCTATGACTGCCACGAGCATCAAAAACCATCCGAACAGGGTTTGTTTTTTTGTTTTCATGGAAACGGAAGCCTCCTTTCTGAGCAATAACGGACGTTCGGTCGCGCCATTCGCAAAATCGAACTGTTCAAATACGGACGTTCGGTCGCGCCATTCGCAAAACGGTGTGTGGCCGAACTGTTACTTAAAACTGTGTATACAGGAATCCACTGGTATCATAAGCTGCGCCGTACACGCCAAAGACAAGCACCGCACCGATCAGCGCCGTGTAAATCAGACATCTTACCACAGCATTCCGCTCCAGAATCCAGTTCCGGAACCCGAAGCCTTTTTCATTCAGCACATCCTTCGCTATCACAGCCAGAATACCAAACACCAACAGCACCCACTCAAAACCGCCAAGCTGCATACCCGCAAAATCCTGCAAACGGAACTTTGTGAGAATCACCAGCAGCATTCCCTTCAGATCTCCCAGGGAATTGACCCGGAACACCATCCAGGTGGCGTCGATAAACAGGAATATCAGTATGCGTTTCACCGCGCGCGGCATTTTCCAATTCTTAATATCGAAAATCTGTCCGATGCCATGCAGCAATCCCCAGAGCAGAAAATGAAAGCCGGTTCCGTGCCAGATGCCGCTGACCCCGAAGGTAATCAGGATATTCATGGCTCTGCGAAAGCGCCCTTTCCGGCTGCCACCCAGGGGAATATACACATAATCCCGAAGCCAGCTACTTAAGGAAAGATGCCACCTGCGCCAGAAATCCTGTACCGAATCCGCCTGATAAGGCCTTTTGAAGTTCGCAAGCAAATCAAAGCCCAACATTCCGGCAATTCCTCTTGCCATATCCGTATAGCCTGCGAAATCGCAGTAAATCTGGAAAGCGTAAAGCACCGTTACCAGAATGATTTCCACGCCGCCGAAGGCCCCAAACTGGCTGTACACCGCATTGACCGGAATGGCAATCCGATCCGCGATCAGCAGCTTTTCACACAGGCCCCAGAGCAATAACAGGCCATTTTCCCGGATGCGCTCTGCATCCCTTACCGGAAGCACCTGTATGTTCTGAATCTGCCGGAGCAGATTGCCGCTACGCTCGATAGGCCCCTGCACCAGCTTCGGAAAGAAGGCCTGGAACAGGGCAAAGTTCAGGAGATTCTGCTCAGCCTGCACGGTTCCACGGTAAACGTCGGTTAAATAGCCGATGGCCTGGAAGG
>CAKRTY010000017.1 GCA_934402125.1 uncultured Anaerosacchariphilus sp.
GCTGTCCATGATTAAAGAGGGAACATTGGATGCAACTATTTTCCAGGACGGCGTAGGCCAGTGCGACTATGCAGTAAACACCATCGCGCGTGCAATTATTACCGGTAAGACAGACGGCGTAGAGATGTTCAAGACAGACGTTCCGTTCATTCTGGTAACGAAAGACAATGTAGATCAGTATCTGAAATAAGAAGAAAAAGAGATATCACTGTCTTAGGTAGGGGCAGACGCAGAATACAGGAGGGAGTGAAATTCCTCCTGTATTTTCGGGTGTTGGTAAGAACAGACAGAATAGCAGAAAATATATGTCGATTTCAAGAAAATATGCTATAATGGAAAATATTAGTAAAGACAAGGGGAAGTAGCATGGGAAGAAAACCGACAGGAGCTATGAGCTACAACGTAAACACCGATATGTTGACTGTATGGGAAAATATAAAAAATAATTATGAAAAGCTGTATGCAGCTGAAGCCAAAGTTGCAGACTTTATTCTGAATAATCCGACACAGGCTCTGGATGCCAACGTGTCGGAAACGGCGGAGCTGAGCGGAGTATCGGACGCGACAGTGGTAAGATTCTGTAAACGAATCGGATATGAAGGCTTTTATCAGATGAAACTGCAGCTTTCGCATGATATGGGTAAAAACTGGTCCTTGGAGAATCCGGGTGGAAAGCAGGATTCAGCGCAGGAAAAGATGATGGTGATTGCCAATAATATTAGTACTATTTCCCGCTATATTGATAAGGATGTCCTTAAGAAATGTGCAGCGGCTATCGATAAAAGCGAGACAGTATTTGTTATTGGCAATGGATATACGAAAATTATTGCTTGTGATATTATGTATCGGCTGACAAGAATGGGCGTGCGCTGCAGCGGAGGCGGATATTCAGAGACGGATTTCGAAAATTTGTATTTGGGACGAGAAAATGATGTGGCTATTTTTATTTCCCGATCCGGGGAAGATAAAAAAACCTATAAAGAGATGCAGCTGGCAAAAAAGAAGAAAATGCTTACCGTTTCATTGACGGACGCCATTAAGTGTCCGTTGGCCCAGCTAGCTGATTATGTCCTGACCACAGGAATTGAAGATCGTGCCCGGGTATTTATCCATGGCAACAGTTCCAGCTTAAATATGATGGTTTTAGTGGAAATTCTGTTGGGGTATGTGACGGAACGGCATCATGATAAAAGTTATCTTGATGAGGTAATCGCGGAGGATAGGCTCTGATAATGAAAAAGCGGAAGGGAGATTTCGCTGATGAAGGTAATAGGAATTGATATCGGGACGACGACCGTCAGTGCAGTGGTGCTGGAGACAGACGGGCATGGCGGACAGAAGCTTTTGACATCCAGAACCATTGCTAATGGAAGCTTTTTAAAGGGCGCAGACTGGGAACGGATTCAGGATGCGGAAAAGCTGACAAATAAAGCTAAGGCAGTGCTGGATGAGCTTCTGGCGGCATATCCGGACACGGAGGCCATTGGTCTGACCGGGCAGATGCATGGCATCGTGTATACAGACCGGGAAGGACGGGCAGTGAGTCCTTTGTATACATGGGAGGATGGAAGAGGCGATCAGCGGGAGTTTGACGGAGAGACGGCGGCTTCCTGGATTCGGGACAATTGTGGGATTCCTGCGGCTACCGGATTTGGGCTGGTAACCCATTTCTACCAGAGCAGGAAGAAACAGGTGCCGGAGAGCGCGGTTTCCATGGGAACCATTTCAGATTATTTCGCCATGAAGCTGACTGGCCGGAAGAAGCCGTTGGTACATGCCTCCAATGCAGCCAGTATAGGCTTTTATGATACAAAGCAGCGTTGCTTTTGTGAAGACAAGATTCGTCTGGCAGAAATGGATCCGGCTATCCTTCCGGATACGGCGAATGAGATGGAAGCAGTGGGAAGCTATCAGGGAATTCCGGTAACTGTGGCTCTTGGAGATAATCAGGCCAGTTTTCTTGGTTCCGTAGGAATGCAGGAACAGGTATGGCAGCTGAATGTGGGAACGGGTGGACAGCTTTCCGTACTTTCCCATGAGCATTTTGAGACAGAGGGAATAGAAGCCAGGCCGTTTTTACATGGAACCTGGATTCTGACAGGCGCTATCCTATGTGCGGGAAGAGCTTATGCATGTCTGGAAAAATTCTTTCGTAGCTGCGCGGAGGCTCTGGGAGTAGAAGAATGCTCCTGCTATGCTATGATGGCAGAGCTTGCCGGGAAAGCAGCTGCGGATGCGGATGGTTTCCGGGTGACTACGCTGTTCCAGGGGACGCGGACCTATCCGGAATTGCGCGGTCATATAGAGGGGATCAGTGAGAATAATTTTCTGCCGGAAAATCTTACATTGGGTGTGATTCAGGGAATCGCGCGGGAATATTATGAGCTTTATCAGGCGATTCATGAGGGAACAGGACTGGAAGCCAGAGTAATCAATGGTTCCGGAAATGGGCTGAGAAAGAATCTGTTTTTACAAAAAGCTATTTCTGATATGTTTAAAGCTCCGCTCATCCTGACAGATTTGCAGGAAGAGGGAGCTTCCGGAGCAGCGCTTAGTGCCGCTCTTTATTTGCATGAAAGTGCTGGAAGATAAGAAGGCTAAGCCACACAATTCCGGCCAGCATGCTGCTCAGAATTCCGGCCTTCATGCCGGGCGGATCGAAGCACAGCCGGATCTCATGCTCTCCGGCGGTCAGTCTTGCGCCTGCAAAGGCGGTATTGACGGTGACCAGATCAGTGTTTTCACCGTCCACGAAAAGCGTCATTCCCTTCTGCATGGGAATAGAAGTAACGAACCAGGTATCCTCGTCTGTCGAAGCGCGGCAGGCGAGGATTTCGTTTTTCTCTGTATCCAGTGATTCCACAGAATTCCAGTTTTTTTCCTGAAATACCGAAGCGTCCAGAAGACCGAACCGGATATTTTTCAGGGTGTAATGTCCTTTGGGCAGCTTGATTTTTAATTTTGTAAGTTCCTTCTCAGCGGAAGCCAGGAACTGATACTGGAAGGTTTCATTTCCGTTTGGATAGGCGGCGCTGGGGGCAGACAGCTTATTTTTCACGCCGTTGATGGTGATGGTGACAGCCTTTCCGGTGTGGTTGACCACATCGAATTTCAGAAGCAGGAGCTGCTCTTGAATCGGCTGCTTGAAGGTCAGGGTGACGGTGCTGTCCCGGCTGGTCCGGATATCGTAGGAACGGTTTTTGCTGTCGCCGGAGGCCGAAAGCTGTACCGTGGCCGGAATCTCCTTCACAGACCAGAGAGGCTGATAGTAGCGGATTTTGGTCTGCCAGCCCGATTCCCGGTAAGAAGAAGCCTTTTGTAAAAGTGTGGAAGCGTCTGCCTCCTCCTCGGGAATGATGGTGGTACGGGTCAGAGTCTCCGCCTGCTCCCAGCCCAGAATACGGTAAAACAGGCTGTCGCTCATGGTATCATCCGTCAGGTAGGCCATGGGCAGGACAGAGCTGTTTTCCGAAATGGCAGTGTCGTCATTTTCCCAGAGCACCCGGTAGCCTGCAGGCACCTGGGCGGGACTGGTTTCCAGATAGCGGACGCCCATAAAATGCAAAAGGAACGGATTGCCGGCGCTCAGAATCGCCAGACGGTTGTTGATCTGCACCGGGGTCTTCAGGTAGTCATAGTAAACCTGCGAATAGGCGTTGCTGTAGACAGAGGAATACATGGAGCTTTTGCTCCGGATCCGGGAAGCGTCCCGGTTACTGTTTACCAGCGGGTGCACCAGTGAATCGTAGCGGTACAGAGAGTCGGTATACAGCGTCAGGTCCGGTTCCTCCAGAGCCTCCGCCATATCTGCCTGGGTTACGAATTCCTCCTTGGACGCCGCGCGCAGGAAAAACAGGCAGGGCATGAGCAGCAGACAGAGAAAGGAAAAGCGGCACAGCAGATACCGGGCGTGGGCTCCCGCAAGGGGAGCGGTGCCGCGGGCAGCTTCCTCCTTTTCCTCCGCCACCACCAGGATCAGCAGCACAGCGGCCAGCAGGAAGAGAAAATCTGCCAGGACCAGGTTCCAGTAGCTTTTATGCAGATAGCGGAGGATGACCGTAAGGATCAGCGGGAGGGGCCAGAGCCGAAAGCGTTCGCGCCCGTTTTTCAGATCTGACAGCAGCGAAGCGCAGTGCAGCAGAAGCAGGGGCAGGAAGGGCATGAGGATTTTGGCCCGGGCATACAGGGTAGCGTTCAGCAGATAGGAAATACCGCCCCAGAGAAACAGCAGAAGAAAGATCAGGCTGACTCTCCGGTATCTCCGGATACCCACGCCCAATAACAGCAGATACAGGACCAGGAGCGTCACGCCCAGGCCGTAGGAGCTGTAGAGCAGGGACTGGAAATCCTCAAAAAAGGTGGTAAGCCCCGCGTCGCCCGAGGCGGAAGAACGCCGGTGCTCCAGTATGGACAGGCCGGTGGGAAGAAGCAGGGCAAAGGCCATGAAGCCGCCCAGGGCGCAGGAGATAAACCAGGGGCGGAAAAACCGGCTGCCCTGGAGCCAGATCCAGTACCAGCCGATCACCACGAAACAGGCCGGGGCATAATAAAAGCTGTGGAGGCAGATGAGCAGCATCCACAGGGGCAGCAGAGCCGGCATCCGGTGGGATTGCTTCTGGACGGAAAGCAGGGCCAGCAGCAGGAAAGGCATGTAGTTGACAAACATAAGCTGACGGTGCGTATGGAAAAAACAGGAAGCGGTCAGAAAGAGAACGCTTCCCATAAAGGCGTCAAAGCCGGAAAGTCCGTGGCGTCTCAGCAGCAGATAGAACAAAAGGACGCTGGCCAGGTAGCCGCCCAGGGCGTAGGCAATGACGATCCGGTACATGGGTACAGAGGGCAGAAGACAGCCGATAAGGACGTCCGGCCTGAGGTATCCGTAGTAGGAAAATTGAAAGCCGTTGCTTCCGCCGCCGAGAGAAAGCCAGGTGGGAAGCAGGGTGTGCTGTTCCCGCATGGCTGTGCGTATGGTCTCGGCCAGAGCCGTGTGCTGGCTGAGCCAGTCTGTGGTGGAACCGTAGACGCAGCCGGCGGGAAGGGACAGCTGAAGAAGCAGTATAAAAAGTCCGGTCAGAAGCACCGGGTAAATCCATTTACGAGTCATAAAATCTCCTTAGATGTCATGATGATACAGTGGGCGGCTTATTCGCCTGCGATTACCTTTTCGATACCGCGCATATCGGCGGCGGTGTCTGTGAAGGAGCTCCAGTAGCTGCCGATGATTTTATCGCTGGCGGCCAGGCAGTACAGATCCAGCAGGGCGTCGTGCATGCCCGCCACGGAGTTGCGGTCAATGGTGCGGCTCTGGTTGCTGATGATTTTGCCCGGGAAGCGGCTGCGGAGCAGATCCTCCTCACGCTGGTCGTCGGTAGCCAGGAAAAATCGGGTTTCCGGGTGGGCCTGAAGCTCCTGCTCCATCAGGGCGATAAACTGTTCCGTCGTGCTTTTTCCCATGGAAACCGCATTGTCTGTACGACGGATATGGACGCCTACGCAGCGGGGCGCAAAGTCCTTCGTAAAGGCGTCAATCCGATCCTGGAGCGCGGCGGTGGGGGCATAAAGAGAGTAATCCTTCGAGGGATAAAAATGCTCCCAAGTGAAGATGTAAACCCGTTTTTTCAGGGCCTGATAGAAGGCGTCATTCAGGGTGCCGTCGGTTTTGTTATTCAGAATATCCTCGTTTCCGAAGCGCTGGGCGGCGGAAAGCTGATAATACAGCTTTCTGGGATCCTTTAAGGACCGGATATTGATAAGGGTGATGTCCGGCTCGTGAAGGGGTAGGAACAGATCCTCAAAGGTACAGTTCAGCTCCGGATTCAGATACCAGAGAATGATAAGCTTTTCCTTCCTGCGCTTCGCCAGCTCCCTGGCGGAATTTATCACGCGCATCCTATTGCATAAACCACCGGATGGTTGTATTATTAACATAGTATACCCTGCCGTAGCTGCGAACTGATTCCACAGCTGCGGTTACCTTTCCTTTTCTATTGATATCATGCGCATTATAGCATTACAGCGAAATACACACAAGGGAGAACTTATGAAACCACAGAAAATTAAGAATCTGTTTTTAAGACAAAGCTATCAGGACGCCTGGGAGGAGTATGAAAAATCCCTGACCAGGAAATATTTTATCCACTGGGACTACGTGATTCTGACGGCTTCCAACGAGGAGCAGGCGGACGCCTATCAGGCGCAGATTGACGCCCGGCTGGCGGCGGGACGGCTGCCGGAGGAGACCAGATACCGGGTGCTGCCAGATCCGGACGGACAGCGTGTGGGAAGCGGCGGAGCTACCTTCCATGTGATGAAGTATTTAAGCGAGCAGGGCGAGGGCGCGCAGTTTTTCCGGGGCAAGCGGATTCTGGTGATTCACTCCGGCGGAGATTCCAAGCGGGTGCCCCAGTATTCCGCCTGCGGCAAGCTGTTCTCCCCGGTGCCCAGGGAGCTGCCCGACGGACGGCGTTCTACCCTGTTTGACGAGTTTATTGTGGGAATGTCAGGGATGCCCTCCCGGTTTAAGGAAGGCATGCTGGTGCTGTCCGGCGATGTGCTGCTTTTGTTTAATCCGCTGCAGATTGATTTTACCTTCCATGGGGCTGCGGCCATTTCCATCAAGGAGGATGTGGAGACCGGTAAGGATCACGGCGTATTCCTGGGGGATGAGAGCGGCTATGTGGCCAATTTCCTCCATAAGCAGAGCGAGGAGCAGCTGCGCAGTCTGGGCGCGGTGAACAGCCAGGGCGCGGTGGATCTGGATACGGGAGCCATCATGCTGGACTGCGATCTTTTGGAGAGCCTGTTTTCCCTGATTGGAGAAAATGGGAAAATCATTCCGGAAAAATACAACCGCTTTGTAAATGAACGGGCACGTATCAGCTTTTACGGGGATTTCCTGTATCCGCTGGCGTCCCGGTCTACCCTGGAACAGTTTTTGAAGGAAAAGCCGGAGGGAGAGTTCTGTCCGGAGTTGCTTGCCTGCCGGAAGGAGATCTGGGAGGTGCTGCACCCCTATTCCCTGAAGCTTCTGTGCCTGTCCCCGGCCCAGTTTATCCATTTCGGGACGACCCATGAGCTGCTTGGGCTGGTGACCGAGGAGATTGACAATTACGAATTTCTGGACTGGAAGCGTCAGGTGCTGGGCGTGGAAGAATCGGAAGACGGAAATGCCTGCAGCAACAGCTATATTGAAAAGCATACGAGGATTGCGGAATCCTCTTATATTGAGGACAGCTATATCTACGACGGTACGGAGGTAGGCGAGTCCTGCGTTATTTCCGCGGTGACGCTGCGGGGCGAGCAGGTTCCGGCGAACACGGTGCTGCACGGCCTGAAGCAGAAGAACGGCAGATTCGTAGTGCGCGTCTATGGCGTGCAGGACAATCCGAAGGTGACGCTGGAAGAGGACGGCGCGTTCCTGGGCGGTACGCTCCCGGGCTTCCTGGCAAACAGCAGACTTTCAAAGGAGGAGCTGTGGGAGCAGGAGGGCGGCAGCCATTATCTCTGGACAGCCAGACTGTATCCGGTCTGCGATACCATAGAGGAAGCCGTGGCGGCAGCCATGAGGATCCTGGCCATCGCGGAGGGGCGGGCCGACGAGAGCCAGCTTGCCTGGTATGCGTCCGCGAAGCGTCTGAGCCTCCGGGAAAGCTTTGAGCAGGCTGATGTGAAGGAAATCACCGCATGGCAGGCCAAGCTTGGTACCCAGGTCCGGATTACCCGGTTTCTGCTGGCGCTGGAGGAGCGAAAGAGTATTGAGGAGACCCGGGCCGTTTTCGGCAAGCAGGGCGTGACGGCTTCCCAGGTGGAGAAGCTTCGAAAAATCGCGGAGGAGTCTCCGTTTGGTATCCGCATGCGGATCTATTATTACTTATCGAAAATGACTACCGGGCAGATCAGCGAGGATCTGGAAAACCAGTGCTTCCGCTACCTCTGCGACAGCTTATACGAGGCCAGTATCGGGAAGACTCCTGCAGAGGAAGCCTATCATATTACCCGGGACGAAGTGACAGTGAAGCTGCCTATCCGCGTAAACTTTGGCGGCGGCTGGTCCGATACGCCGCCCTACTGCAATGAGCACGGCGGCACGGTGCTCAATGCGGCTGCGAAGCTGAACGGAATTTTCCCGGTGGTGGTGACGGTAAAGAAGCTGGATAAGCCCTGTATCGCCCTGGCCAGCACGGATTCCGGCGCTTACGATGAGTTTACGGACGTGAGCGCGCTTCAGAACTGCAGGGATCCCTTTGATACCTATGCCCTTCACAAGGCGGCTCTTCTGGCCTGCGGAATTGTGCCCCTGAACCGGGAAGCCTCCCTGGAGGAGATTCTGGAAAAGCTGGGGGGAGGCCTTTATCTGTCCACTGCCGTCATGGGAATTCCCAGAGGCTCCGGTCTTGGCACCAGCAGTATTCTGTCCGGCGCCTGTGTGAAAGCCATTTTTGAATATATCGGCAAAGAAGTGACCGAAAATGAATTATATACCCATGTGCTCTGTATGGAGCAGCTTATGAGCACCGGCGGCGGCTGGCAGGATCAGGTGGGCGGTCTCACCGATGGAATTAAGCTGGTGACGACCAGACCGGGGCTGATGCAGAATATCGAAGTCCAGCATCTTCAGATTCCGGAGGAGGCGCTTCAGGAGCTGAAGGACCGATTTGTACTGATTTATACGGGGCAGCGCAGACTTGCCCGGACTCTGCTCCGGGAGGTGGTCGGCGGCTATATCGGCTCCAATCCCAATTCCCTGCAGGTGCTTTATGAGATTCAGCAGGTGGCGGTTCTGATGAAGTTTGAACTGGAGAAGGGCAATGTCGACGGGTTCGCAGAGCTTCTGGAACGGCACTGGGAGCTGTCCAGACGTCTGGACGGCGGCAGCACCAATACCTGTATCGATCAGATTTTCCTAAGCTGCGAGGATCTGTTAGAGGCCCGGATGATCTGCGGCGCCGGCGGAGGCGGCTTCCTGCAGGCTATTTTGAAAAAGGGCTGCACGAAGAAACAGCTCCGGGAGCGGATCCGCAGCGTGTTCCAGGACAGCGGCGTGGACGTATGGGACTGTGAATTAGTATAAGGAGTATCATTTTGAAAGTATTACAGATCAATACCATCTGCGGAAGCGGCAGTGTGGGCCGTATCACGGTGGATATCGTACATGCCCTGGAGGAACAGGGAGACGAGGGAATGGTGGCTTTTGGTCGCCGGACCGGGCCGGAGGGAATCCCCACGTACAAATTCGGAACGGACCTGGACATGGGCTTTCATGTGCTTCATACCTTTTTCCGGGGGGAACACGGCTTTGCTTCCAAAAAGCAGACAGGCAGACTGATAGAAAAGATCAGGGAATACGACCCGGATATCATTCATCTCCACAATATCCACGGCTTTTATCTGGACGTGGAGCAGCTGTTCCGGTATCTGAAGCAGGCCGGGAAGCCGGTGGTCTGGACGCTCCATGACTGCTGGAGCTTTACGGGACATTGCGCCCATTTTGATTATATCGGCTGCATGAAATGGAAGACAGGCTGCGGAAGCTGTCCCCAGTACCGGAGCGTCTATCCCTATGCCTTATTTAAGGACAATACAGCCTCCAATTACCGGAGAAAAAAGGCAGCCTTTACCGGCGTGCCTTCCCTGACGGTGGTGACGCCCTCCCGGTGGCTGGCAGGCTACGCAAGAGAGTCTTATCTGGGAGAGTATCCGGTGCAGGTGATTCCCAATGGGATCGCCCTGGATAAATTTCATCCGGTGGATCAGGGACTCCGCAAGAAGCTGGGCTTCGAGGGAAAATACATTCTCCTGGGCGTGGCAAGTATGTGGGAGGAGCGAAAGGGTTATGCTTATTTTGAACAGCTGGCGGATCGGCTGCCCGATGATTATCAGATTATTTTGATCGGTTTATCAAAGCGGAAAATGAAGAAGTTGCACCCGAAGATTCACGGAGTTATGCGTACCAACAGCATGGAAGAGCTGGCGGAGTATTATTCCATGGCAGACGCCTATGTGAATACCACCCTGGAGGATACCTTTCCCACGACGAATCTGGAGGCCCTGGCCTGCGGAACCCCGGTCATTACCTTCGCCACCGGAGGAAGCGTGGAGTCTGTGGACGAAAGCTGCGGCAAGGTGGTTCCCAAGGGGGATACGGAAGCCCTGGAGGCGGCGGTGAAGGCCATGCGGTCGGAGCCGGATAAGCGGGAGGCCTGTCTTGCAAAGGCTGCCCACTATGACAAAAACGATCGGTTTCAGGATTATCTGAAGCTGTACGCGAAGCTGTTAGAGGAGTAAAATTATGGGAAAACCAAAGGTTTCGATTATTACGACAACCTATAATGATAAAGAAAATCTGAAAAAAACCATAGCGCAGGTAAAGAACCAGGACTATGATAATATCGAATATGTTATCGTGGACGGCGGCTCCACCGACGGTACCCGGGAAGTGATTGAGGAAGCGGCAGAATATTTCGGAGATCGCCTGGTCTGGATTTCCGAAAAGGATAAGGGAATCTACGACGCGATCAATAAGGGAATCCGTCTGTCCACCGGAGAGATCCTGGGCTGCTGCTTCGATCAGTACGCAGGGCCGGACGTGATCAGCAAGATGGTGGCGATTATGGAGAAGGAAGGAACCGACGGCGTACACGGCGACCTCTACTATATGGAAGGGGACAAGGTAGTACGCTGGTGGCACCAGGGACAGGGAAAGATCCGGTTCGGCTGGATGCCCGGACACCCCACTCTGTATCTGAAAAAGGACGTTTATGACAAATATGGCCTCTACAAGACCGACTACCGGATTTCTGCCGATTATGAGTTCATGATCCGGATTTTAAAGGACAATCAGGTGAAGCTGTCCTATCTGCCGGAGGTGCTGATTTACATGGCTCACGGAGGCACCAGCACGAACAGCCTGGGGGCTTATCTGGCCGGTATGAAGGAGGGACACCGGGCGCTTCGTGAGAATGGAGTGCGGTGCGCCTGGTTCACGGATTTGTGCAGAACCCTAAGAGTGCTTGCACAATTTGCCCGAAAGGGTTAAAATAAAACAGATTTTTAGTATTAAAGGAGACACACCGATGAAATGTCTGGTTATTATCCCTGCGTACAATGAGGAAGAAAACATTGCGCGCGTGGTGGAAAACCTGAAAAATAATTACCCCATGTATGATTATGTGGTGGTCAACGACGGTTCCGCAGACAACACGGCGAAGATTTGCCGGAAGCATGGCTACGAGCTGCTGGATCTGCCGGTGAACCTGGGACTGGCCGGAGCCTTTCAGACAGGCCTGAAATATGCCTATCGGAAGGGCTACGATTACGCGATCCAGTTTGACGCGGACGGACAGCACCGTCCCGAATACATTGCCCCCATGCTGGAGAAGATCCGGGAGGGCTATGATATTGTCATTGCGTCCCGGTTTGTGAGTAAGAAGAAGCCCCATACCTTACGGATGCTGGGCAGCAATCTGATCTCCGCAGCCATGAAGCTGACCACCGGAAGACGAGTAAAGGATCCGACCTCCGGTATGCGGATGTTCAACAAGAAAATGATTGCGGAATTCGCCCTGAATCTGAATTACGGGCCGGAGCCGGATACGGTATCCTATCTTTTAAAGCAGGGGGCAACCATTGCCGAGGTACAGGCCGAGATGGACGAGCGTATCGCGGGCGAAAGCTACCTGAATATGACAAAATCCATGATGTATATGCTCCGGATGCTGCTGTCGATTCTGTTTATCCAGAACTTCCGGAAGCGCAGGGAGGTGAAGGTCTCATGACACCGGTATTCCGTATCGTGCTGATTGTGGTATCTCTGCTCAGCACCTATTATATTCTGAAAAAAATACGTCAGTCCAAGCTGCAGATCGAATACGCGATCTTCTGGATTATCTTTGCGGGAGTGCTGGTTATTATCAGCCTGTTCCCCTGGCTTGTGACCCTGTTCACCAGACTGCTGGGAATGCAGCTTCCGGTAAACTTTGTATTTATGGTCTTCATCTTTATCCTGCTTCTGAAGCTGTTTATGATGACCATCGAGCTGTCCACTCTGGAAAATAAAGTAAAGGATCTGACCCAGGAGCTGGCTCTGGAGGAAAAAGAGCGGGCGGACGAGCTGAAAGAGCAAAAGAAGGGAGAGTAACGGTGGAGACGATCTATCGGATTGCAGACACATTATGGAAGCGGTTCTGTAAGTGGCTGGGAGAAGAAAAAAATCAGGAGCGGTTTATCGTGGGCTGCTTCATCATCAGTCTTCTTCCGCTACTTGCGTTGAGCTTTTATAATCATCCGGCTATGGATGACTTTAATTACGGAGTCCTGACCCGTCACGCCCTGACGGAGCATAAGGGACTTGCCGTGATACCCGCAGTACTGGGAGCCGCGGTGCAGCGGGCGAAGAATCTCTGGTATTCCTGGCAGGGTACCTATACCTTCAGTATCCTGGCGGCCTTACGGCCTTCGGTTATCACAGAGAAGCTGACCTTTATCCAGACCTTTATCCTGCTGGGTGTTTTTGCCGCGGGCTTTCTGTATTTCGCAAAAGTCATGCTGCACCGGAGTCTGGGCCTGTCCAGGGCGGTGGCTGTGATTACAGCCTGTG
>CAKRTY010000018.1 GCA_934402125.1 uncultured Anaerosacchariphilus sp.
GTGGTAGAGCGTTCGGCTGTTAACCGAAATGTCGTAGGTTCGAGCCCTACTCGGGGAGCTTAAAAACCCTGTAAGCAATGCTTACAGGGTTTTTTGCTGCATAAAAAATGGAGAATAAGACCTCTCAGTTTTAATTCTGAGAGGTCTTACTAAAGGATCTAAAATTTCTTAGGAGAGCTCGTCTGCCAGAGCTTCTATCTGCGCGCTGCTGTCCTCGTTCAAAGCAGAGAGGATACGGACATCGGCCTCGGCGTAGGTCAGCTTCTTGCTGCCCTCCAGCAGGTTTTTCATACCCTTTACGGCTGTCGGCGCCCAGGTACCATTTTCCAAAAAGGCCACGGTACGGTTCTGGTAGCTGCGGTCGGTCAAATGCTCGATGAAATCACGCATAAACGGGAAGATACTGCCGTTGTAGGTGGTGGTAGCCAATACCAGCTTAGAATACCGGAAAGCATCTCCCACGGCTTCTGCCATGTCGGAACGCGCCAGGTCGTGGACGATAACGTTGGAGCAGCCCTTCGCATGAAGCTTTTCTGTCAGAAGCTCTACAGCCTTCTTGGTAAGGCCATATACAGAAGTGTAGGCAATTACAACGCCCTCGTCTTCAGCCGTATAGGAAGACCAGGTATCATAGAGATTCAGGTAGTAGCCCAGATTTTCCGTAAGGATCGGTCCATGAAGCGGGCAGATGGTCTGGATGTCCAGTGTAGCGGCTTTTTTCAGTAAGTTCTGTACCTGTACGCCGAACTTGCCGACGATACCGATGTAGTAACGCCGCGCTTCCGCAGCCCAGTCCTCTTCCACGTCCAGAGCGCCGAATTTACCGAAGCCGTCAGCAGAAAACAGAACCTTATCGCAGGTATCGTAGGTGACCATAACCTCCGGCCAGTGAACCATGGGAGCAGCTACAAAGGCCAGAGTGTGTCTGCCGAGGCAGAGCGTATCCCCTTCTTTGATAACAAGCTGTCTGTCAGAAAAGTCTGTGCCAAAGAATTGTTTCATCATGGCAAATGCTTTTGCGCTGGATACAACTGTGGTCTTGGGATACTGTTTCATAAATTCGGCGATGTTTGCGGAATGATCCGGTTCCATGTGCTGCACAATCAGATAATCCGGATGACGCTCTCCAAGCAGAGCATGGATCTGATCCAGCCATTCCTGTTTGAAACGGGCGTCTACGGTGTCCATAACAGCGATTTTCTCATCCAGGATAACATAGGAATTATATGCCATGCCATTGGGAACCACATACTGGCCTTCAAAAAGATCTACGTCATGGTCATTAACGCCTACGTATCGAATATCTTTGGTAATTTCCATTTTCTTACACTCCTTTTGCGAAAAATACATTTGAATCGTTGACATGTCAGCCTGCTGACCTGCATAGGTGGATTATAGCATATTTCAGAACAAAATGGATCGAAAAAGAGCGCTGCCCGTCACATGTTTTTCAATGTGACAGGCAGCACTCTTTTTGAAAGCGGGTTCATAACCTGAAACAGAAATGACCGGCTATCAATTCTCGGATTCATCGCCCCGAAGCTCCAGATATACATGCCCCATACTTACATAAAAGTAAGGGCGAATCCATAAGAACGCAATTCCCATGGAACCGATACCCAGAAGACACAGAGGCAGGAAGCCGATCCACAGGCGGAGAATACGGGCATACTGGCCGCGCATCAGACGGCGGCTGGTGCGGAGCGCTTCAGCGGCAGAGCAGTAAGGGTCATCCAGCAGAACAAATTCCGTCAGGCACCAGGGCAGGGAAAATTAAACAGCCGGGATGCAGGCGATAAGAGCGTAGATAACCATATGTGTCAGCAACTGAAGAACCTCGGCCGACAGATTGGCCAGATCCAGGGAGAGAGGCAGCTTCAGATAACAATACAGCGCAGGCGCAAACCAGACGAAGGATACCAGGTAACGGAACAGATAAGTCAGGATAAAGGTATCCGGCTGGGTGCGGAAGGCATAAAAGAGAAGACCCGGCTGTATGAGCGGCTCTTTTTTGCAGAGGGAATAGAGAAAACGAATCAGTCCCACGCCGAGCAGCGCGTTTAACAGGATTACGATCAGGTTCAGAATCCAGAACAGCGCCTGGTTCAGCGGCAGGGGAGAGGTCCCCAGGCTGGTTGTCTGCAGGATAATCGTCAGAGCCATAGTAAAGAGCGTCAGGCTGATCGTCAGATTCACGGCAAAAAAGTATTTGCCCTCCAGAGTCATACGGGCCTGACGGCGGATTTCCTTTGGTTTCATCATAATGCGCCACCTCCCGTCATCGGAAGCTGTGTGGACAGCTGATTGTAAAGATTGGAAATAGCCTGCTGGAGCGCGTCCGGATCCATCAGGGTTTCCAGTCCGAAAAGCTGAATGGCCAGATAGAAGCCAAGCACCAGTATAACAGCGGCGATGAGAATGGCAAGGATAGATGCGATCATGCCGCCGACAGCCTTCGGTGACATTCGGTAGCTGTCACCCTTGGAGAGATGGGCAAAGAGAATGCTCATACAGCCCAAAGGCAGGGCGAAATAGATAAAATAAATGCTGACAACGGAAAGAATAGTCAGCACGCCCAGCACCAGAGACAGGTTCGCCATACGGTTGGGCTTCTTCCGGTAAGGGTTAAAATCCGGCTGTTGAAAGTTTATATTGGGTTGTTCTGTGTTGTAGTCCATAAAAAATCCTCCTGAATCAATATCATATCATAGACAGAAGGGAAAAACAAATTTTTATTAGAAATTATCACCTTGACAAGTATCGGAAAATGTGGTTAAATAAACACATGAACAGTTAATCATATGTAAATATAATTTAAGGAGATAGATACTATGGGAGATATGGAGAAGGAAATCCGGGAGCATGAGCACTGCGGCTGTGGTCATGACCATGAAGAGCACGAACACCATCATCATGACCATGAGCATTGTGGCTGCGGTCATGACCATGAAGAGCATGTACATCATCACCGGGAACAGGACGCAGCAGATCCGGAAACTGTGGACACATCTGCAAATACAAAGGTCTATATCATTGACGGTCTGGACTGCGCCCACTGCGCAGCCAAGGTAGAGGATCGTATCAATCAGGTGCCCGGCGTCAAAAAGGCAGTTCTTACCTTTGCGACGAAGCAGCTTCGCATTACGGCAGATAATCCGGACGCTCTTATAGATGAAATCCGCCGGGTCAGCGTGGCCCTGGAACCGGAGGTTACCATTACCGAACGGAATTTTTCTCCGAAAGCTGCTGCGGATAAAACCACAGGAACGGGAAAGGATGAGGAAAAAGAGGAACGCAGAGAACTGATTTCCATCATCATCGGCGCAGTCCTTTTCGTGGTTGGCGAGGTGCTGAGCCACACCGGCGCTGCTTCGATGGTAACACTGCCTGTATTTATCATCGGCTATCTGATTCTGGGCGCAGGCGTCCTTCTGACCGCTGCGAAAAATATTTCCCATGGACAGGTTTTCGATGAAAACTTCCTGATGAGCATTGCCACCCTGGGCGCGTTCGCCATCGGCATGTACCCGGAGGCCATGGGCGTTATGCTGTTCTACCGTATTGGTGAGTTTTTTGAGCATAAGGCGGTGGAGCGCAGCCGTACCCAGATCATGGATGCGGTGGATATGCGGCCCGAGGTAGTCAGCCTGGTACAGGGAAATGAAATTAAGGTAATTCCCGCAGAGCAGGCGATGGTGGGCGACATTCTCATGATTCGCCCCGGCGACCGGATTCCGCTGGACGGCGTGATTGTCGAGGGAGAAAGCCGTCTGGATACCTCCCCCATTACCGGCGAGCCGGTTCCGGTAGCAGTGAAAGCCGGAGACAGTATTACCTCCGGCTGCGTGAATACCTCCGGACAGCTGAAGATCCGCGTAGAGAAGCCGCTGTCGGAATCCATGGTTACCCGGATTCTGGATTCCGTGGAAAATGCGGCCGCCAGTAAGCCGAAGATTGACCGTTTTATCACCCGGTTTTCAAAGGTGTATACACCGGTTGTGGTAACCCTGGCGCTGGCTACCGCTATCATTCCCTCCCTGGTCAGCGGAAACTGGCACCAGTGGATCTATACCGCGATTACCTTCCTGGTAATGAGCTGTCCCTGCGCGCTTGTTCTGAGTGTGCCACTGGCTTTCTTCTCCGGTATCGGAGCAGGCTCCAGAAAAGGCATTCTGTTTAAGGGCGGCGTGGCGATGGAATCCTTAAGCCATCTGGGCGCTGTGGTAATGGATAAGACCGGTACCGTCACGGAAGGAAATTTCAAGCTTCAGAAAGTAGTTTCCGCAGGAACACTGTCCGAGGACGACCTGCTCCGTATCGCGGCCAGCTGTGAACAGTATTCGACCCACCCGATTGCGGCCAGCATTGTCGCGGCTGCCCGGGAAAAGGATCTGACCCTTGCGAAGCCAGTTATGCTGGAGGAAATCGCCGGACATGGCGTCTCCGCTTATCTGCCGGAGGGCAAGGTATTCTGTGGAAATAAAAAGCTGCTGGATAAAAATGGAATTGCTATGCATACCCCTGTGGACACCGGTTACGGCTCCGAGGTATTTCTGGCGGTAGACGGCCGTTTTGCCGGATATCTGGTTATCTCAGATACCCTGAAGGCAGATACGAAAGCTGCAATTGCCCGTCTGAAGAAAATGGGGCTTCGTACCGTTATGCTGACCGGCGACGCGGAGGAAAGCGCGGAGGCCGTTGCGAAAATGGCGGGTATCGACGAGGTTCACGCAAAGCTGCTGCCGGAGGATAAGCTGAATATCCTGAAGACTATCCGGGAGCAGAAGGGTACGGTTATGTTCGTAGGCGACGGAATCAACGACGCGCCGGTTCTGGCAGGCGCGGATGTGGGAGCTGCCATGGGAAGCGGCGCTGACGCGGCTATCGAAGCGGCTGACGCGGTATTTATGACTTCCAGCATGGAGTCGGTTCCGACCGCCATCGCTATTGCCCGGAGCACCAACCGGATTGCAGTCCAGAACGTGGTATTCGCTCTGGTAATCAAGATTGCGGTTATGATTCTGGGTCTTGCGGGACACCCCAATATGTGGATGGCTGTTTTTGCGGACACCGGCGTGGCAATGCTGTGTGTGCTGAACTCCATTCGAATTTTATATAAGAAGTAAGGATTACGAATAAAAGAGCTTCTAATTTTCCAGATAAAGGAAAACCGGAAGCTCTTTTGTCTATTTCACATCTTTCATGGTCAATGCAATTCTTTTTTTCTGCAGATCTACGCTGAGTACCTTCACGTCCACGATATCGCCCACGCTCAATACCTCCAGCGGATGCTTGATATACCGATCGGTAATCTGGGAAATATGTACCAGACCGTCCTGGTGAACGCCGATATCCACGAATACGCCGAAATCGATGACATTTCGCACGGTTCCCTTCAAAACCATGCCCGGCTTCAAATCCTTCATTTCCAGTACATCTGTCCGGAGAATCGGCTTCGGCATTTCATCGCGGGGATCCCGGCCAGGCTTCTCCAGCTCCTTTACAATATCCCGGAGGGTCAGCTCGCCGATTTCCAGCTTCCCGGCCAGGTGCTTATAATCGTGGATTTTTCCGGATAAGCCCCGGATACCGCCCCGGTTCAAATCCTCCAGGGAATAGCCCATACTGTCCAGAAGCTTTTTCGCGCTTTCGTAGGATTCCGGGTGGACGCTGGTGGCATCCAGGGGATTTTTCCCGCCTGTGATACGAAGAAAACCGGCGCACTGCTCAAAGGCCTTGGGTCCCAGCTTAGCCACCTTCAGAAGCTCCCGGCGGCTGGTGAAGCGGCCGTTTTCTTCCCGGTAGGCCACGATATTTTTCGCCAGTGCCTTACTGATACCGGAGACATACTCCAGAAGGGGCGCGGAGGCAGTATTCAGATCCACGCCGACCTTATTGACACAATCCTCCACTACGCCCGACAGGGCCTCTCCCAGCTTCTTCTGATTCATGTCGTGCTGATACTGGCCTACGCCGATGGAACGAGGGTCGATTTTTACCAGCTCTGCCAGGGGATCCTGCAGGCGGCGGGCGATGGACGCCGCGCTTCTCTGTCCCACGTCGAAGTTAGGGAATTCCTCTGTGGCCAGCTTACTGGCGGAATAAACGGAGGCTCCGGCCTCATTTACAATGATGTAACGGACGGGGGTGGGAAGCTCCCGGATAAGCTCTACGATAACCTGTTCAGATTCCCGGGAGGCGGTTCCGTTTCCTACAGAAATCAGGGTAATGCCGTAGCGGGCAATCAGCTTTTTCAGTATAGTTTTTGCCTCCGCAACCTTATTCTGGGGCGCGGTGGGGTAGATAACGACCGTATCCAGTACCTTCCCGGTGGCGTCCACGACAGCCAGCTTACAGCCGGTACGGAAGGCCGGATCCCAGCCCAGCACCACCTGTCCCACGATGGGCGGCTGCATCAGAAGCTGCTGCAGGTTCTTTCCGAATACCCGGATAGCGCCGTCCTCGGCTTTCTCCGTCAGTTCATTTCGAAGCTCCCGCTCAATGGAGGGGGCAATCAGGCGGTGATAGCTGTCTGCGATAACGGCCTTCAGAACCGGCGTAGTATGGGGATTGTCCCGCAGGATAACCTTCTTTTCCAGATAACGCAGAATCCGTTCCTCCGGCGCCTCGATACGGACGGTCAGTATCTTTTCCGCTTCGCCGCGGTTCAGGGCCAGTATCCGGTGTCCGGCAGCCTTTTTCACCGGCTCCTCATAGTGGTAGTACATCTCGTAGACGCTTTGTGTCTTCTCGTCCTTGGCCTCAGACAGAAGCTGTCCCTCGTCAAAGGTAGCCTTCCGGATATAGGTTCGGTAATCCGCCTCATCGGAAATGGCCTCTGCCAGAATATCTCCGGCTCCGGCAATGGCCTCCTCTGTGGTCAGCACTCCCTTTTCTTCCGAGAGATAAGCGGCAGCCTCTTCAGCCAGCGGTTTTCCTGTCTGCTGCAGGCGAAGGATATCGGCCAGTCCCTCCAGCCCCTTTTCCTTTGCGATGGTTGTCCGGGTGCGTCGCTTGGGCCGGTAGGGACGATACAGATCATCCACAGCCACCAGGGTCTCAGCCGCCAGAATCTGATTCTTTAATTCTTCTGTCAGCTTGCCCTGTTCCTCGATACTTCCCAGCACCTGATTTTTTTTATCCTCCAGACCCCTCAGGTAGGTCAGACGCTCGTACAGGCTGCGCAGCACCTCGTCATTCAGGGAGCCGGTGGCTTCCTTTCTGTATCTGGAAATAAATGGAATTGTATTTCCTTCGTCGATGAGTTTGACCGCAGCCTCTGTCTGCCAGAGCTGGACGCCAAGCTCCCCGGTTAATTTTTTTAGGATGTCCATAGGGTATTCCTCCTGTTTTTGTGTTCGCTGTCCTTTATTATACGAAAATCTGTGAAACCCCGCAAGCGGTAAGTTGCGGACGTTTGCTCCGGGAATGCTTGCAATCACCACCGCGGTAAAGTATAATAAGAGGGAATTTTAGAAAACCGAGGCGTGAAAAATGACATACGAGGAAGCAAGAGCGTTTATTGATGAGACGGCGAAATATGGGTATGTGCTGGGACTGGACACGGAGCGTGAGCTCCTCCGGAGGCTTGGCGATCCGCAGGATGATTTGAAATTTGTTCACATTGCGGGCACCAACGGAAAGGGCTCCACACTGGCATATATTTCGACCATTTTAAAGGAGGCCGGCTATAGGGTGGGCCGTTATCTTTCACCGACCATCTTTGACTACCGGGAAAGAATTCAGGTGAATGAGGAATATATCACCAGGGAAGCGGTGGCAAGGCTGGCAGAGCAGGTGGAAGCAGCAGGACGGGCTATGCTGGAGGCCGGATTCCATCATCCGACCACCTTTGAAGTGGAGACAGCCATGGCGTTTCTTTATTTTAAGGAAATGCAGTGTGATATCGTAGTATTGGAATGCGGTATGGGCGGTCTTACAGACGCGACCAACGTGGTGAAGACAACGGTAGTTTCTGTGTTTGCGGAAATCGGAAAGGATCACATGGGCTTTCTGGGGGATACGGTGGAAGAGATTGCGGCTGTGAAGGCCGGAATTATCAAGCCGGAAACCATTGCGGTCAGCGCGGCACAGCGGCCGGAGGTCAGCGCGGTGCTGAAAAAGACCTGTGCGGAAAAGAACACAGAATACCGTGAAGTCTGCAAAGCCGACATCAAAAATGTAACATATATCTTCGAAAATCAGAGCTTCACTTATAAGGCATATACGAAGCTTAGACCGGGGCTGACCGGAAGCTGGCAGATTGATAACGCGGCGCTGGCGGTGGAGGCCATACAGGCTCTACGGGATCGGGGCTGGCAGATTTCCGATGAGGCTCTGCGGAAGGGACTGACAGAGACCGTATGGCAGGGACGCTTTACGGCAGTCAGCCGTCACCCGCTGTTTATCGTAGATGGAGCCCATAACCGGGACGCTGCAGACAGACTGCGGGAGACCCTGGAGCTTTATTTCCCGGAGAAGCGGAAAATTTTCATCGCCGGAGTGCTGGCGGATAAGGAATATGACTATGTGATGAGTCAGCTGACGCCGCTGGCAGAGAAAGTCATTACGGTAATGACCCCCAACAATCCCCGCGCTCTGGAAGCGGATAAGCTGGCGGAGACTGTGAAAAAATACAACCCCTGTGCGGAAGCGGCAGACAGTCTTGCGGACGCGGTACACCGGGCGCGGGCTTATGCAGGAGAGGACGATATCATACTTGCTTTCGGTTCCCTTTCCTATCTGGGGGATTTGATACGGGAGATCCGGGTACAGGAGTGAGGCAGACGAGGAAAGAGCATGAGAGACTTAAAGGAACTGAGAGTGGACATTGACCGGATTGACCGGGAGATGGTGGCGCTTTTTGAGGAGCGCATGGGAATTGCCAAAGAGGTGGCGGAGTATAAGATTGCCACAGGAAAGAAGATTCTGGATAAGGAACGGGAGAATCAGAAGCTTGAGGCGGTAAAGGCGCTGACGCACAATGACTTTAACAGTCATGGGGTGGAGGAGCTTTATAAGCAGATCATGGGTATCAGCCGGAAACTCCAGTATCAGCTGATGGAGGAAAAGGCGCTGGGACGTCTGCCCTTTATCATGGTAAATGAGCTGGAAAAGAAGCAGGTGCGCGTGGTCTATCAGGGCGTAGAAGGCGCGTACGCGCAGCAGGCCATGTTTGCGTTTTTTGGTGAAAATGTAAATCATTTCCATGTGGAACGGTGGCGGGACGCCATGGACGCCATTGCAGAGGGAATGGCCGATTACGCGGTGCTTCCGATTGAAAATTCCACAGCGGGTATCGTAAACGATAATTATGATTTGCTGGGCGAATACGATAATTATATTGTGGGCGAGCAGATCATTTCCATTCAGCATGCGCTGCTGGGTACGCCGGATGCGAAGATTTCCGATATCCGGACGGTATATTCCCATCCCCAGGGGCTGATGCAGTGCGCGAAATATCTGGACGAACACAGAGACTGGCAGCAGATCAGCGTGCTGAATACGGCTGTGGCCGCGAAGAAGGTGGCAGAGGAGAAGGACAAAACCCAGGCAGCCATTGCCAGCACCCTGGCAGGAAGGCAGCAGGGACTGAAGATACTGGACGAGGGCATTAACCGCAGTATGAACAATTCCACCCGCTTCCTGATTGTGACGAACCAGCCGATTTTCTGCAGGGACGCAAAGAAGGTCAGCATCTGTTTTGAGGTTACACATGAGAGCGGCTGTCTGTATAACGTGCTTTCCCATTTCATTTTCAATAACCTGAATATGTGCCGGATTGAGTCCAGACCCATTCCGGATCGCAACTGGGAATATCATTTCTTTGTAGACTTTGAAGGAAACCTGAATGACAGCGCAGTAAAGAACGCCCTGCGGGGCATCCGGGAGGAAGCGCTGAATCTGAAGATTCTCGGAAACTATTAAACAGCAGCGGAGCGATACATGGCTCATACAAGGAGGAAGTAAAATGAATCCATACGTAATTATGACAGATACGACAGCAGACTTACCGGAGAGCTATATCGGGGAGCATGGGCTGGAAATTCTTTCCTTAAATTATATTCTGGAGGGAGAAACCTACGATCGGGAGCACCCGCTGGAGGTAAAGGAGTTTTACGCGAAAATGCGGAATGGCTCCATGCCGACGACTTCACAGGTGAATCCGGAGCAGGCAAAGGAAGCGATGTGCGCCTGCCTGGCAAAGGGACAGGACGTCCTGTATATCGCGTTCTCTTCCGGACTGAGCGGAACCTATAACAGCGGCCGGATTGCGGCGGAGGAGATTGCGGAGGAAGGGCTTTACCCGGAACGGAAGGTGATGGTTCTGGATTCCCTGAGCGCCTCCCTGGGAGAGGGTCTGCTGGTCCATAAGGCATTGCAGCAGAAGGAGGCCGGAAAATCCCTGGACGAGGTGGCAGAGTGGGTTGAGAAGAATAAACTTCATATTTGCCATAATTTTACAGTTGACGATCTGTTCCATCTGCACAGAGGAGGCCGGGTATCCAAGGCTACGGCAGTGCTGGGAACGATGATGAATGTGAAGCCGGTGCTGCATGTGGACGATGAGGGACATCTGATTGCTGTGGGAAAGGTGCGCGGACGTAAGAAATCCATTTCTGCGCTGGTGGATCGGATGGCAGAGCAGATGAAGGGCTTCGAGGATCAGAATGATGTGGTATTTATCAGCCATGGAGACTGTATTGAGGACGTGGAGTACCTGGAGAAGCTGATACGGGAACGATTCGGAATCGAGGAGTTTCTGGTAAATTATGTGGGCCCGACCATCGGAGCGCATTCCGGACCGGGAACCCTGGCGCTGTTCTTCGTGGGAGAACCACGCTAAGCAAACGATAGAAAAACCGGGAGAACCTCTGCCAGATTGCTCTTGCGAGGTGTTCGGACGTTTCACGGACAGCAGTTTGTCCGGAACGGACTTTTCAGTCCGCTCCAGCCAAACAGCAATCCGCGAAAAGCCGGACACCGTAGTGCAAGAGTAATCCAGCAGGGCTTCTCCCGGTTTTTCTTCATTCACGAACTTATCTGCGGACGCAGTCCCGGGTGATCTCCGCCAGGGAGGATACGCCGCACATAGCCATGGTATCCTTGAGTTCGGAACCGATTTTGTTGATGTAGGCTTCTACGCCTTCCCGGCCGCCGCCGTATACGGCAGTGACGAAGGGGCGGGCAATGATGACAGCGTCGGCGCCCAGAGCCAGAGCCTTGAAGACGTCAGCGCCGGAGCGGATGCCGCCATCCACCAGAATTTTCATGGAATCGCCTACAGCCTCAGCGATTTCTTCCAGGACTTCTGCGGTGGCAGGGCACTGGTCGAGGACGCGGCCGCCGTGGTTGGAGACTACGATTGCCGCGGCTCCGGCTTCTTTGGCTTTCAGAGCGCCTTTGACCGTCATGACGCCCTTGACGATAAAGGGAACGCCGGCCTCTTCCGCGATGGCGCGCAGCTCTTCCACAGATTTACTTCCGGCAGGCGGATTCAGGTTCTGGAGGAACGGAAGACCGGCAGCGTCAATATCCATGGCTACGGCAAAGGGAGCGGCGTCATGGACCAAGGCCATTTTCTCACGGATAGTTTCAATGTTCCAGGGCTTTACGGTGGGAATTCCGAAGCCTCCGGCATGCTTGATGGCTTTGGTGGCTGCTACCATGACATTGCTGTCGGTACCGTCTCCGGTGAAGGCTGCGATGCCGAATTCCGCGCAGGCAGAAACCAGGATATCATTGTAGGATACATCGTTGAGAGAGTCGCCATAGTGGAGGTTGACTGCTCCTACGGGACCTGCGAAGAAAGGATACTGAAAAGATTTTCCAAACAGCTTCAGCGTGGTATCTATGGGGCGTTTTTCTACCAGGGTGTCCATCTGCACCCGGATTTCCTTCCATTTATCATAGTTACGAATGGCGGTGTCACCGATTCCCTTGGAGCCCGGGCCCGGCATTTTGTTGCCGCAGGCGCGGCCGTTGCACTCGGGACAGGCCTTGCAGACCTTTCCTACAAGACCTCGGGCATTCTGGATACATTCATTGTAATTCATAGTGCGTACCTC
>CAKRTY010000019.1 GCA_934402125.1 uncultured Anaerosacchariphilus sp.
ATTATAAGCGGGTATTAAAGATTGAAGGCTTTACGGCTCATTATAAAGAAGATGTGCGCCAGGAGATCCTGCAGTTCTATTACGCAAGCCATGATCTGGAGGATCTGGATCAGGAGTTTTTTGTGACTGAAACTACGCAGATGACCCCAAAGGACCGGGGACGCTACGTGGAAATCCTGATTCTCCGGGGGCTGTATGAGGACGCCTGGAATCTGGTCCGCAGCTACGATTATTCCATGGTCCGGGTAAAGCTTCTGCTGAAGCTGGCAGTCTGGAAGATGCGGGAGCTGGAGTATGAGGAGGACGCCTTTCTTCTGAAGCTCTGTCTGTATATCTTCCGGAAGCATAAGTACAACGAAGGAATTCTGGAATACCTGTCCGGCTATTATTACGGCTCCATGGCGGTCATGGAGGAGGTCTGGCGGGAAGCGCGGGAATTTGAGCTGGACGTCTTTGATCTGGAGGAGCGGATTCTGGGACAGATGCTTTTTACCGGCCAGGTGCGGGAAGAGGCTGCGGAGATTTTCCTGGATTACCGCAGGCTGGGAGGCGACGGCCTGGTGGCGAAGGCATGGCTTACCTGGATGTGCTGGCAGGATTTTGTGCGGGACGAGAAGGCGCCGGAGGCGGTCTACGGGGAGCTTGAGCAGGCCATCGTCTGGGAAGCCGGTCTGGCTCCGGTCTGCGATCTGGCCTATCTTCGGTATCTGTCCGGCAAGCGCAAAATGACAGAGGCAGAGGAGATCCGGGCAGAACAGATGGTAAGAGTGTGCGTCCAGAAGAAAATGCGCTTCGGCTTTATGAAGCAGCTTCTGGGCAGACTGGGCCGGCCGGAGCTTCTGGAGGATAAAACCTTTGTGGAATACCGGGCTAATCCGGCCCATAAAGTCATTCTCCATTATGTGATTGAGTCGCCCCGGATCCGGAACTGCAATTATGTGGCGGAGCGTCTGTATCCGGTGGAGCCGGGACTGTTTGTAAAAGAATTTACCCTTTTTTACGGGGATCGCCTGACCTGGTTCGTGACTGAGGAGGACGGACAGGGTGAGCACGCCACTCCGGATCACAGCTTTGTGGAGGGCGAGGAGGAGCCACTTGTGACCGGCACCAAATACGCCGGCGTCTATGAGATGGCCCGCTCTCTGTCTGAGCATGATATGGGCGCTCTGGAGGAACAGTACCGGACTTATGAAAAAAAGAAGTTTCTGGTGGAAACCATGTTTTCCATAAAATAATGCGTGAAAGGATAGGAGGTAGCAGACAGTGGGAGCCTTTGTAATAGGGTTTGATCTGGGAAAGGAATATTCCCAGATCTGCTGCTGGAATGACAAATCCAAAGAACCGGTTTCGGTTTCCATCGAGCCCGGCACAGAGAAATACCGGATTCCGACAGAAAATACAGAGAGCTTTTTAAAGAGGGCCATGCGGCTCTTGAAGCCCTACGGGAAGCTTCACGAGGCTGAGGCCCTGGTGTTCTGTCTGGAGCAGGCGGACGAACCAGCCGTTCAGGAGCTGAGACGCCTGGCCATGCAGCTTCTGGGAGTCCCGGAGAGCCGGATTTTTGTCCAGTCCCGGGAGGAGAGCTTCTGCGCCTATGTGCTGCATCAGTCCCGGGAAATCTGGCGGCACCAGGCGGTGCTGTTTACCTGCGAGGGAGAACGGCTTCAGAGCACGGTGCTCAACAGCAACAGCCGGACGGTTCCGGTTATGGCACGGACAGAGAAGGAAGAAAAGTGGCAGGCCTCCCTGGAGGGCTATACGGCGGCGGAAAAGGATCTGCTGCTGTCCGGAATTGCCCGGGATATTTTTGGCGGACGTCCGGTTTCTTCTGTTTTCCTGGTGGGCGATGGCTTTGGGGAAAACTGGTATGAGGAGAGCCTGAAGATCTTATGCGGAGCCGGAAGACGGGTGTTTGCCGGCAACAATTTATTTGCCAAGGGAGCCTGCTACCGGGCCATGGAAGAACTGAAGAAGCCGGAGGAGCGTTCCTTTGTCTATCTGGGAGAGGATAAGATTTCCTATAACGTGGGAATCCGCACCCGCGGCAGCAGGGAAAGCGTGTATACACTGCTGAACGCGGGAACCAGCTGGTACGAGGCCAAGGCAGAGTGCCAGGTACTGCTGGCAGACGAGCCGGTGCTGGAATTTATCCTGAAGCCCATGCAGGGAAAAGAAACCCTGAAGGATACGGTTGCCCTGCCGGGGCTTCCGGAGCGGCCCCCCAGAACCACCAGACTTGGTATTTCGGTGGAATTTTCCGGAGTGGAGCAGCTGAAAATCCAGATTCGGGATATGGGCTTTGGGGAACTCTTTCCTTCTTCGGATCTGACCTGGAATGAGGTCGTTGATTTTAGTCAGGAAGGGGGCTGCTGAAGATGGGAACCGTTATGATATGCCGGGACGAACCGGTAAAGACGCCTTATTACATAGAAAGTATGGGGATCCGCCTCTATTCTATGGAGGAGCTGGCCTTTTTCCTTTATGAAAATGTGTATCTGGCAGATCGGCAGATGCTGGGGGAACGGCTCTGGGAGTGGATCCGCACCGAGATTCACAATCCGGATCTGGCTGATAAGCTGAAAAAGGGCGCGGAGGCGGGCAGCAGCATCCAGAATATGGTGCTGACCATTCTGCGGAGTGTGGATTATTATACCCAGGAGGAGCTGACGGAGCTTTCCGCCCGGATGAAGGTGCTGAAGACCTATCAGGAGCAGGAGCGCCTGAAGCTGCGGGCAGATGAGTATTTTATCAACGGCAATTACCAGGCGGCGATCTATGAATATGAGAAGATTCTGGATATCCGGCAGAGCGACCGCCTGGGCGTGGAGTTTTATGCTCATGTCTGGAATAATCTGGGAGTCTGCTGCTGCAGGCTTTTCCGGTTCGGGCAGGCGGCCAGGGCGTTCCGGACCTCCTGGCAGTATCAGAAGGATCCGGAGGTGCTGAAGGAATACGTCTTTGCCATGCGTCTGGGCCTGTCGGACGATGATTTCGAGCAGGCCATGGAGCTTCAGAATATAGGCGGGGAGCAGCTTCTGGAGCTGATGGAGGAGTATGAGAGGCTTCTTGGGGAGGCCGGGGAGCATCTGAGCCTGCCGGAATCTCTGACAGAGAAAATCTATGAGCTGGAGCGGGAATATGAAAAAAATGCCCGTTACGCATAACTTCCGGTTGACAGTTCCGGCGTCAGATGATAGAATGCAATGGTACCGACACTTTAATAAAGTGCAGTGGTAGCAGGAAGAAATTCAAATCCGCGGGAGGAGATTATTATGAAAAAGAAAGTAGTAAGCGTATTTTTATGTGGAGTACTGGCAGCGTCCATGCTGGCAGGCTGTGGTTCTTCCAAGCAGGAGGAAGTGGTAACCAATACGGATGCAGAGGATGCGGCGGCAGATAAAGAGGTAGACGAGGCAGACGCGGACGCGGCTTCTACAGACAGCGATATGGCATATGTGGTAGATAAGGGAACGCTGGTAGTCGGCATTACCGATTTTGAGCCTATGGATTACAAGGATGAGAATGGCGACTGGGTAGGCTTCGATGCGGATATGGCCAAGGCCATCGCAGAGAGCCAGGGTGTCGATGTGGAATTTGTGGAGATCGACTGGGATAATAAGGTTCTGGAGTTGGATGGAAAGAGCATCGACTGCGTATGGAACGGCATGACCCTGACCGACGAGGTAACGAGCTCCATGGAATGTACCGGCGCGTACCTGAACAACGCCCAGGTGGTTGTAGTTCCGAAGGACGTGGCTGACAAGTATCAGGATACAGACAGCCTGAAGGATTTAAGCTTTGCAGTAGAGGCAGGAAGCGCAGGAGAGGCTGAGGTCAGCGCCCTGGGACTGGATTACACACCGGTTAAGGCACAGTCTGACGCTCTTCTGGAGGTAGCATCCGGTACCTCTGACGCGGCAGTCATCGACTCTCTGATGGCGGCAGCTATGATTGGCGAGGGAACCAGCTACGAAAAGCTGACCTACACCGTTGCGCTGAACAGTGAGAAATACGGCGTAGGCTTCCGGAAGGGTTCCGACCTGGCGGCAGTGCTGGATGAGTTCTTTGCTAATGCTACCACAGATGGCAGCATGAAGGCCTGCGCAGAGAAGTACGGCGTCCAGGCAGCCCTGGTACAGGAATAAGAATAAAAGCGAAGGCAAAAGAGAAGTAATATGGAACGAATCATAGAACAGATGCCGATTGTTCTGGGCGCGTTGAACAGCGGTTTTCTGCAGACACTGAGACTGTTTTTTATCACATTGATCGGAGCGGTGCCTTTGGGGCTTGTGATAGCCTTTGGCTCCATGTCAAGGTTCCGCCCCTTAAGCATGTTATCCAAGCTGCTTGTCTGGATCATACGCGGTACGCCGCTTATGATCCAGCTGCTGATTATCTTTTATTTTCCGGGTCTGGTACTGGGTAAGCAGATCTGGGGCGGTGGAGAGACCGGCCGTTTTCTGGCGGCTGCCATTTCCTTCATCCTGAACTATGCCTGTTATTTTTCCGAGATCTACCGGGGCGGCATCCAGAGCGTACCGGTGGGCCAGGAGGAAGCGGGCCTGGTGCTGGGTAAGACCAAAAGCCAGATTTTCTTTAAAATCAAGCTGATGCAGATGATTAAGCGGATTGTACCGCCCATGTCCAATGAGATCATTACCCTGGTCAAGGATACCTCCCTGGCGCGGATCATTGCCCTTCAGGAGATTATCTGGGCCGGACAGGCATTTATGAAGGGCTCCCAGGGAATTGCAGGTGAGATCTGGCCGCTGTTCTTTACGGCTGTCTATTATCTGATCTTCAACGGTGTTCTGACCGTTCTTCTGGAACGGCTGGAGCGGAAACTGGATTATTTCAGATAAGGAGGGCGCTAAGAAATGGCAATACTGGAAGTAGAACACGTAAGTAAAACCTTTGATAATACAGAGGTATTAAAGGATATCAGCTTTACCCTGGAGAAGGGAGAGGTGGTGTCCATCATCGGTTCCTCGGGAAGCGGTAAAACCACCTTTCTTCGGTGCCTGAATTTTCTGGAGCGGCCGGATACCGGCGTAATCCGTGTGGGCGGGGAGACCCTGTTTGACGCGGAAGATCCGCTGACCCTGCAGGAATCCGAGATTCGCAAAAAACGTCTGCATTTCGGACTGGTGTTCCAGTCCTTCAACCTGTTCCCCCAGTACACAGCCCTGGGCAACGTAATGCTGGCCAAGGAGCTTCTGGCCAGGGAACAGCCGGATTATAAAGCAAGAAAAAAGGAAATTCACGCGGAGATTGAGGCGGAGGCCAAAGGTCTGCTGACCCAGATGGGACTGGCGGACCGGATGAACAATTATCCCCATCAGCTGTCCGGCGGACAGTGTCAGCGTGTGGCGATTGCCCGCGCCTTGGCGTTAAAGCCGGATATCCTCTGCTTTGACGAGCCGACCTCGGCGTTGGATCCGGAGCTGACCGGAGAGGTGCTGAAGGTTATCCGGGAGCTGGCAGACCAGAATACGACGATGATCATCGTAACCCATGAAATGGCCTTTGCCCGGGATGTGGCAAGCCAGGTGATCTTCATGGACGACGGCCGTATCCTGGAAAAGGGAACGCCGGAGGAAGTGTTTGAGCATACCCGGGAGGAGCGTACAAAACAGTTCCTGTCCCGATTTACACAGGGATAAGGTACAGAATGAAGGTGCTGGAGGACAGCACCTTTTTTTGCTCTATAGGAAATACTGTACTATATTAAAGTTCGAAAACTGCGATTCCTATAGAGCAAAAAGCCCTCCGGGGGATCGCACTGCGGCGGAATGGAATGATGTCGCTTACGCGACCCGCCGCAGGCGGAGAATCCTGCAATGCAGGATTCTATTTTTAATCTTGAAAAAGTTTCTGTTTAATATTAGAATAAAACAGATTGCAAGAAAGCAAGGAGGAGAAGCCCGTGAAGAAACCCCTGATTATCCTGACCGGCCCCACCGCCGTCGGAAAAACTAAATTATCGATCCGCCTGGCCAGGGCTGTGGATGGAGAAATCATTTCCGCCGACTCGATGCAGGTCTACCGCCGCATGGATATCGGATCGGCCAAGATCCGCCCGGAGGAGATGGAGGGGATTCCCCATCATCTGATCGATGTGCTGGAGCCGGAAGAGGACTTCAATGTGGTACGTTTTCAGGAGCTGGCCCGGGCGGCTATGGAAGAAATCTGGAGCCGGGGGCATATTCCGATTCTCACGGGAGGAACCGGATTCTATATCCAGGCCCTGCTTTACGATATCGATTTTACAGAAAATGAAGAGGGAACCGGCGTCCGCGAAGAGCTGGAGGCTCTGGCGGCAGCAGAGGGACCGGAGCGTTTCCATGCCAGGCTGGCCCTGGTGGATCCGAAGGCCGCGGAGGAGATTCACGCCAACAATGTGAAGCGGGTGATCCGCGCCCTGGAATATTATCAGCTGACCGGACAGCGTATCTCAGAGCACAATGAGGAGCAGCGGGAAAAGGAATCCCCGTACTGCTTCGCCTATTTTGTCCTGAATGACGAGCGATCCAGGCTTTACGAGCGCATCGACCAGAGAGTGGACGAGATGCTGAAGGCCGGTCTGGTGGAGGAAGTAAAGCGGCTGAAGGAAGAAGGCTGTAAGCGGGGTATGGTATCCATGCAGGGACTGGGCTACAAAGAAATCCTGGATTATCTGGACGGCTCGGTTTCCCTGGAGGAGGCTGTACGGATTCTGAAACGGGATACCCGCCATTTTGCCAAGCGTCAGCTCACCTGGTTTAAACGGGAGCGGGACGTCATCTGGGTAGAAAAGCCGGAGTATGGCTATGACGATGAAAAAATGCTTGCATTTATGCTGAAAATATGGAGAGAAAAAGGAGTAACAGAAGAATGACAGAGACAGAAATGATGTACCGGGAGCTGGGAATCAGCCCGGCCGTATACGCATTTGGACAGGAGATAGAAAAGGGCCTGAAGGAGCGCTTTGACGCCATCGATGAGACAGCGGAATACAACCAGCTGAAGGTGGTGGGAGCCATGCAGAAGAACCGGGTGGAGGCAGCCTGCTTCGCGGCCACCAGCGGTTACGGTTATAACGATCTGGGAAGAGATAAGCTGGAGGAGGTATACGCTGCCGCGTTCCATGCGGAGGCAGCCCTTGTGCGTCCCCAGATCGCCTGTGGAACCCATGCGCTGGCAGTGGCTCTGTCCGGAAACTTACGTCCCGGAGACGAGCTGCTCTCCCCGGTCGGAAAGCCCTATGATACCCTGGAGGAGGTTATCGGAATCCGCCCCTCCAATGGCTCTCTGGCTGAGTATGGCGTGACCTACCGCCAGGTGGATCTGAAAGAGGATGGAAGCTTCGATTATCCGGCCATTGAGGCGGCGCTGAACGAGTGCACCAGACTGGTGACGATTCAGCGTTCCAAGGGCTATCAGACCCGCCCGACTCTGTCGGTAAAGCGTATCGGCGAGCTCATTGCCTTCATTAAAGAAAGAAAACCGGACGTGATCTGCATGGTAGACAACTGTTACGGCGAGTTTGTAGAGCGGATAGAGCCCACAGATGTGGGAGCGGATCTCTGTGTGGGATCCCTGATTAAGAATCCGGGCGGCGGACTGGCGCCCATCGGCGGCTATATCGTCGGAAAAGAACAGTATGTGGAAAATGCGGCTTACCGCCTGACCTCTCCGGGTCTCGGTAAGGAGGTAGGCGCTTCCCTGGGCGTTATGACCAGCTTTTATCAGGGCTTTTTCCTGGCACCGACCGTTACGGCAGCGGCGCTGAAGGGCGCGATTTTTGCAGCCAATATTTACGAAAAGCTGGGGTACGCAGTGGTGCCGGACAGCAGGGAGAGCCGTCACGATATTATCCAGGCGGTTACCTTCGGAAAGCCCGAGGGCGTCATCGCCTTCTGTCAGGGAATTCAGGCGGCAGCGCCGGTGGACAGCTATGTGACGCCGGAGCCGTGGGCTATGCCGGGCTATGACAGCGACGTGATTATGGCGGCGGGAGCCTTTGTACAGGGATCTTCCATTGAGCTTTCCGCGGACGGACCCATCAAACCGCCCTACGCAGTGTATTTCCAGGGTGGACTGACCTGGCCCCACGCAAAGCTGGGCATTCTGATGTCCCTGCAGAAAATGGTGGACGCGGGACTGGTACAGCTGTAAGGAGAAGAAGGATGAAAAAGGTTCTGATTGTGGGAGGCGGAGCCTCCGGGCTGATGGCGGCCATCGGCGCTGCCCGGTGCGGGGCAAAGGTGACACTGCTGGAGAAAAACAGACAGGTGGGAAAGAAAATACTGGTGACCGGAAATGGCCGCTGCAACCTGACCAACCGGGATCAGAGCCTGTCCCATTACCGAAGCGCGGACCCCTCCTTTGTGGAGCATGTTCTTAGCCGGGTTGGCATGGAAGATACCCTGGAGCTTTTGAAGAAAATGGGAATTTTTACCAAAGACAGGAACGGCTATCTCTATCCCTACAGCGATCAGGCGGCCGCAGTGTCGGAGGCGCTTCGTCTGGAGGCGGAGCATCTGGGCGTGAAGATGGCCCTGAATACAGAGGCGCGGGATGTGACCCGGAATCCGGAGGGCCTCCTGGTGGAGACGGAAGGGTGGAGCTATCCGGCAGACGCCGTGATTCTCACCTGTGGCTCCAAGGCGGCTCCGGAGACCGGATCCGACGGCGCGGGCTATGGTTTCGCGAAGAAGCTGGGACACCGGGTGATCCCGCCGCTTCCGGCGCTGGTACAGCTTCGCTGCAGGGAAAAATTCTTTGAAAAGCTGGCGGGGGTCCGTATGGACGCTCAGGTGGAGCTCTATGCCGACGGGGAATGGCTGGCTTCTGACCGGGGCGAGGTACAGTTTACCAAGAACGGAATCTCCGGCATTCCGGTTTTCCAGGTGAGCCGCTATGCGGTGCGGGCCCTTGCGCAGGGCAGTCAGGTCCGCGGACAGCTGAACCTGATGCCGGTCTTTGAAGAGGCAGAGTTCCGGACCTTCTTAAAAGAACGGATAGAGAACAACGCCTATAAAACCGGCGAGCAGTTTCTGACCGGTCTTCTGCCGGCAAAGGTGAGCGCCTGTGTGCTGGAACGAAGCGGTCTGGGAAAAACGAAAAAGAAGGCGGGGGACTGGAGCCGGGAAGAGGCAGAACGGTTAAGCCGGGCGATTCGGTGCTTTGAGACAGAGATTACGGGAAGCGGTGATTTCTCCCAGGCGCAGGTCTGCTCCGGCGGTGTGGATTTGCGGGAACTGAACCCGGAGACCATGGAATCCCGGAAGGTGCCGGGACTCTATCTGGCGGGAGAGCTGCTGGATGTGGACGGCGCCTGCGGCGGCTACAATCTGCAATGGGCCTTCAGCAGCGGCTGGCTGGCGGGAACCAGCGCGGCGGCAGAATAAAGGAGAGAATGTATGATACGAATCAGTCAGATCAAGCTTCCCACAGGACACGACGGGCTGGCGCTTGTTCAGGCGGCTGCTAGGGAGCTGAAGGTATCTTCTGATAAAATAGAGCAGCTGACCATTCAGAAAAAGTCTGTAGACGCCAGGAAGAAACCGATTTCCTACGTGTATACGGTCGATGTGAAGCTGAAAGGCGAGGAGAAGCTGCTGAAGAAGCTTCATAACCGGAATGTGACGGCGGCGGTAAAGAAGGCCTATCATTTTCCGGAGCCGGGCAGGGAAAAGCTGCCGCACCGTCCGGTTATCGTGGGAACGGGACCTGCGGGCCTGTTCTGCGGGCTAATGCTGGCCCGGGCAGGATACCGGCCCATTTTGCTGGAGCGGGGAGAGACGGCCAGAAAGCGGAAGGAGACGGTGGATCGTTTCTGGGGCGGCGGCGCTCTGAATCTCCATTCCAACGTGCAGTTCGGCGAAGGCGGGGCAGGAACCTTCTCAGACGGGAAGCTGAATACCCTGGTCAAGGATCCGGAGGGAAGAGGACGGCTGGTGCTCCAGACCTTTGTACAGGCCGGAGCGCCGGAGGAGATTCTCTACTGGAATAAGCCCCATCTGGGCACCGATGTGCTTATTGGCGTGGTGGAGCATATCCGGCAGGAGATCGAAGATCTGGGCGGTCAGGTGTATTTTGATACCCAGCTTGTGGATATCGAGATCCGGGACGGACAGGTCTGCGGCGTGTATACAAGAAAAAGCGGGGAACCGGAGAGCGAGGCCTCTTATCTGGAGACAGAGGTGCTGGTGCTGGCCATCGGTCACAGCGCCCGGGATACCTTTGCCATGCTCCGGGATCGGAAGATCCCCATGGAGCGGAAGGCCTTTGCGGTGGGCGTGCGGATTGAGCATCCCCAGGAGCTGATCAATGTGAGCCAGTATGGGGAGCATTATCCCGATGAGCTTCCAACGGCAGCCTACAAGGTGACCCGGAAGGTCGGCGGGGATCGGGGCGTCTATTCCTTCTGTATGTGTCCCGGCGGCTATGTGGTCAACGCTTCCTCTGAGGAGGGAGGACTGGCGGTGAACGGTATGAGTTATCAGGCCCGGGACGGCCGCAACGCCAACAGCGCCATGATTGTGACTGTGCGTCCGGAGGATTTTGGCGGAGAGGATTTACTTTCCGGTGTGGAATTCCAGAGAAAGCTGGAGCGGGCGGCCTTTGCGGCAGGCGGCGGCAAGGTGCCGGTCCAGCTTCTGGGAGATTTCTGCCGGGGGCAGTTAAGCACCGGTCTTGGCGGGGTGGAACCCTGTATTAAGGGTGCCTGGGAGTTTGGCGATGTGCGGGGGATTTTCCCGGAATATCTGTCGGCGGCTCTTGAGGAGGGTATCCTGGGCTGCGAGCATCTGATTTCCGGTTTTTCCCGGGCAGACGCGGTATTATCCGGCGTGGAAAGCCGGACCTCCTCTCCGGTGCGGATTCTGAGAGGAGAACGGTCAGAAAGTCCGGTGAAGGGACTATACCCCTGCGGAGAGGGCGCGGGCTATGCGGGAGGTATCACCTCGGCGGCCATGGACGGCGTCCGGACGGCAGAGGCGATTGCAGGAAAATACAGTCGAAATCCGGCGACATCTTAAGAGAACTTTAGGATTTTTTTTGTATACAAGAGAAAGCCTTTGTGCTATTATAAAATGTGATAATCACGAAAGACGGAGGGGTGTTATGAGATCAAAAAACGGCTGGGTGCTGCTGGTGATGCTGCTTTCCGGCATTGTACTGGGAGGCTTCATCGGAATGCTGACCGCCAATGTATCAGGCCTTAGCTGGCTGAATTACGGGCAGAGCTTCGGACTGGAAAATCCGATTGTACTGGATCTGGGTCTCCTGGTTCTGACCTTCGGTCTGACGATACAGATATCCATTGCCAGTATCATCGGCGTGGTGCTTGCGATTATTATCTACCGGAAGCTGTAAAAGGCTCCGAAAAGGTTGTACTGCCGCGATTCGCTGCCTGGAGAGCAGAAAGGAACGGGAATGAATACAACCACAACCATGAAGGAATTATACAGGGAAGAGCGTCCCTATGAAAAATGCCTGCAGGCCGGAGCAGGAGCGCTTTCCGATACGGAGCTTCTGGCCGTGATTATGCGGACCGGGACCTGCGGGGAAAATGCCTGTCAGCTGGCGGGAAGAGTTTTGAGCCTGCCGGGCTACCAGGGACTGAAGGGTCTGAACCGGATTCCCCTGGAGCGCCTGATGAAGCTTAAGGGCATTGGAAATGTAAAAGCCGTACAACTAAAATGTGTGGCGGAGCTGGCGGCCCGGATGTCCCGGGCAGAGGCGGCGGAGCGTCTCTGCTTTGACGCGCCGGAGACGGTGGCGGATTATTTCATGGAGGATCTGCGCTACGCGGAGCAGGAACAGCTGCATACGCTGTTTCTGAATACGAAAAACGGGCTTCTGAAGGAAAAACTTTTGTTTCAGGGAACGGTCAATGCTTCTCTGGTTTCACCCAGGGAGATTTTC
>CAKRTY010000020.1 GCA_934402125.1 uncultured Anaerosacchariphilus sp.
CCGCCGGAACCGGAGCGAATCCGTCAGGCAGAAGAGATTCTGGGCTGCGGGGAACAAAGATAAGATAAAAACCGATGTGCAGAGAGTTTTCTGCCATCGGTTTTTCTGTAATAGGAAATTCTTATGGAATCCCCTATTACAGAAAAAATATTATCGCACTGCGGCGGAGAGGTAGTATGTCGCTTACGCGACCCGCCGCAGGCGGAGAATCCTGCTATGCAGGATTCTTTCTTAAACTATCATGTTGAGTTTGTAATATTTTCAACCAAAAACCAAGAAAAACTACTATAAAAACCAAAAAAAACATGATATAATAAATTCAAATGAGATAAAATAGAATACAACAGGAAAAAATTTACAAAGGGAGGAGAAGAAATGCTTGCAATCGAACGTAAAAACGAAATCCTTGCCATTCTTCAGAAGGAACAGCGGGTTCTCGTTTCCGAATTGAGCAAACGCTACGATGTGACAGACGAGACCATTCGCCGGGATTTGGAAAAGCTGGAAAGCGAGGGCTTCGTGAAGAGAACCTACGGAGGAGCCGTCCTGAATAAGAATAAAAATGTGGATATGCCCCTGCGGATCCGGGAGAAAACCAACCGGGACGAAAAACAGGTGATTGCCGGACTGGTGGCAGGCCTGGTGGAGGAAGGCGATCGGATTATGCTGGATGCGTCGTCCACCTCCCTGATGATTGCCAAGGAATTGAAGGAAATGAAGAAGCTTACGGTTATTACCAACTCCGTGGAGGTGCTGATTGAGCTGGCCGGCCACGAGGGTATCCAGGTGATTTCCACCGGAGGCAATTTGAATGAAAGCTCCCTTTCCCTGGTGGGAAATGCGGCCCAGAAGGTTCTGAACGGCTATCATGTGGACAAAGCAATCTTTTCCTGCAAGGGAATCGATATGAAGGAGGGCATGACAGACTCCAACGAGCTGGACAGCGACATCAAGATTGCCATGTACGGCTGCGCCGACACAGCGATTCTGGCTGTGGACAGCAGTAAGTTTGACCGGGTTTCCTTTGTGAAATCCATGATGCTGAAAAAAGGGGATGTGATTGTGACCGACCGGAAGCCGTCAGGAGAATGGCTGGCTTTTCTGGAGGAACAGGGGGTTCGTCTGGTCACACAGGGATAAAACACATAAAAAGAAGGGAAGGAATTACGTATGGGAGAGAAAATTTATAACCTGGCCTTTGATTTTGGAGCATCCAGCGGACGTATGGTGCTCTGTAAGCTGGAGGATGGAAAGCTCACGCTTGAGGAGCTGCATCGTTTTCCGAATCATGAGGTACGTGTAGGGGGACATATTTACTGGGATCTGTTCGGTCTCTACCATGAACTGAAGCAGGGTCTGAAAAAAGCGGCGGCTAAGAAGGTGCCGATTCAGTCACTGGCGATTGATACCTGGGGCGTGGACTACGGCCTTTTCGACAAGGATGGAAACCTCATCGGCAATCCGGTGAATTATCGGGATTCCCGTACAGACGGCGTCATTGACGAGATCGGGAAGATCATTCCTTTGGAGGAGCTTTACAACCGTACCGGAATCGAGTTTATGTATTTCAACTCTATCTTCCAGTTATATGCGGAGAAGAAGATGCGTCCGGTGATTCTGGACAACGCAAAGCGGATTCTCTTTATGCCGGAGCTGTTCGGTTATTTCCTGACCGGTATCATGTATACAGAGTATACCTTCGCAAGCACTTCCCAGCTTCTGGACGCTAGAAAGCGGGAGTGGGATTATGATTTGATTGAAAAGCTGGGTCTGAACAAAGAAATGTTTGGCGATATCGTAATGCCCGGCACCATCATCGGCGGACTGCTTCCGGAAGTGGAGGAGGAGACCGGCCTTAAAGATGTGAAGGTTATTGCGGTAGGCAGCCATGATACGGCGTCCGCAGTGGCGGGCGCGCCCCTGGAGTCTGACGACGCGGCCTTCTTAAGCTGCGGTACCTGGTCCCTGCTTGGTATGGTTCTGGATGAGCCGATTTTAAATGAAGCTTCCTATAAATATAACTACACCAACGAGGGCAGCATTGACGGCAAGATTCAGTTCCTGAAGAATATCAATGGCCTGTGGATTATGCAGAATCTGCGCCGGAACTGGTGCGAGTTCGAGGGAGAGGTAGGCTTCCCGGATATTATCCGTGAGGCGCGGGCAGCCAAGCGTCAGGATTTCAGTATCAATCCGAAGGATCCGCGGTTTACAGCGCCGCTGAATATGATGAAGGAGATCGTCGGTTACTGTGAGGAGACCGGACAGGGAACCCCGGAGGGACTGGGTGAAATGGCCATGGCTATCTACAACGGCCTGACCGAGGAGTACCGCAAGTCTGTCAAGTATATGGAGGAGATCACCGGAAAGACCGTTTCCTGCATCAACATGGTGGGCGGCGGCATTCAGGATCAGCTTCTCTGCGAACTGACCGCAAAGAAAACCGGCAAGCGCGTGATGGCGGGACCGGTAGAAGGATCGGTTCTGGGCAACAGCATTGTACAGCTGGTGGCTATGGGAGAAATCAAGGACGTGCAGGCGGGACGTCAGATTATCCGGGATTCCTTTGAGGTGAAGATTTACGAGCCATAATTTGGCTTTAATTTACCGGTTACGGTGAAAAAAGTATTGACAGAACATCGATTAGCCACTATAATCTTATGTGTGCAAGGATACCTTTGCGAATCAAAGGTAAAATACCCAGACAGTTGTCTCATGCACAATACACAACTGGAGGGAGGTTAGGTGTGAAACTATGTCAAATGTAATCGTAAAAGAGAACGAGACTTTAGATAGCGCTCTGCGTCGTTTTAAAAGAAACTGTGCAAAGGCTGGCATTCAGCAGGAGATTCGTAAGAGAGAGCATTACGAGAAGCCCAGCGTAAGACGTAAGAAAAAATCTGAAGCGGCTAGAAAGCGTAAATACAACTAATTGTGCATGAAATTCCTCGACGTAAGTCGGGGAATTTTTTCTCTAAAAGGGAAAATTACACACAAGTGTGTAAAATGTATCATTATCCGAAAGCAGTCAAAAAGAGGCGTTTTCCGATGCGTCAAAATGCCGAATGTATGGGAATTTATACATAAATTTGTAGAAAATGCCAATGGAAAATGATACATTTTAGGTGGATTTTGCTATAGCTTTTTTAAAAAAAAGAGTATAGTATAATCTGGATTCAAAGACTATGACGAGACAGGAGGGATTTGCATGGAGCAGATGGAAGCAGTGCTGGGCAGGCTTTCTGAGATCGAGAGCGCGGCGGTAGCGCTGGAGAAGAAGGCTGCAGAGCAGAAGAAGCAGATCGCGGCTGAGTATGAGGCGAAGACACAGGCCTTTGATAAGGAGATTGACGCGCAGACCCAGGAAAAGCTGAAGACATTGAATGAGAAGCTGAACCTTTCGGCGGAGAACGAGCTTTTGAAAATGAAGCAGGAGACGGACCGGGTGCTGGCAGACATGGAGGCGGAGTACAACCAGAACCATGAGAAGCTGGCGACTGCGATTTTCAATAAGATGATAGGAGAATAGGCATGGGCGAGCTGATGAAATACAGTGCCGTTGCCACAAAGATACGGGCCATGGACAGCAGGCTTCTGACGCATTCTGATTTTGAGAAGCTGGCAGCTATGGAGAGTGTTCCGCAGGCGGTGGCCTATTTGAAAAAGATTCCGGCCTATGGAGCCCTGTTTAAAGGATATGACGAGACAGAGCTTCACCGGGGGCAGATTGAGAAATTGCTGGTCGGTACGCTTTACTATGATTTCTCCAAGATCTATCGTTTCTGTGATAAGGATCAGAAAAAGATTTTGAAGCTTTACTTCTGTAAGTTTGAGATTGCGATTATCAAGCGGGCATTTCGAAGAGTGTTCAATCATGGGGATCGTACCGCAGAGGAGAAAGAGCTTCGGGGGATGATACAGCGTTACACGGACGTGCCGCTGGACAGGCTGGCTGAGGCGGAGACGGTCCCGGAGATTCTGGAAGCGCTGAAGGGCACGGATTACTATAAGGTGCTGGAGAAGCTGGATCATGCAGAGAACATGGGACTCTTCGATTATGAAATGACGCTGGATCTGCATTATTTTTCCACTATATGGAAACAGAACAGCAAGCTGACCAAGGGTAAGACCCAGGCGCTTCTGGCCAGAAGCCTGGGAAGTCAGATTGATCTGCTGAATATGATGTGGATTTACCGGGCGAAGAAATACTATCAGATGTCGGAGGCTTCCACCTACGCCCTTCTGATTCCGGTGACCTACAAGCTTCATGACAGCGATATCCGCGCCATGGTATCGGCAGCAGACAACAGGGCTCTGGAGGAAGCGATCCAGAAGACCTATTATGGCAGAAGGTTTCTAAAACTGGACAGCCAGGAGCTGGAGACGGTGTATGACAGATTCCTGCGTAAGATTTACACGGAAGAAAAACGTGCCAATCCGTATTCTCTGGCGGTGATTACCGGCTACCTGTATGATAAAGAGCAGGAACTGGACAGGCTGACTACCGTTCTGGAGGGCGTCCGTTACGGACTTCCCGCCGCGGAAACCATGAAATATGTGGAACGGTCGAAGGCTGAAAGCTAACAGTAAGAGGAGGTAGCAGCAAAGTGATTGTAAAGATGAAGTTCTTAAGCATCACAGGGCCGAAGAATGATATTGAGCGCATGGCCGGTCAGTATCTTTCCAAGTACGAGATCCAGCTGGAGCACGCCCTGACAGAGCTTAAGACAGTACAGAATCTGAGAGCCTACACGGACAAGAATCCTTACGAGGAAATCTTGCGTCAGGCGTCAGAATATCTCCCGGCAGATCTGCACACGGATCGGGAATTCCCCGATATGACAGTAGAGAAGGCGGAGCAGATTTTAAGGGACGCGGAAAAGAATCTGACCGAACTGAAGGATCAGAAGGCAGAGCTTACCGCGAAGCGGGAAAAATGCAAGGCTTCCATGGACAGCATCGAGCCCTTCCAGGGACTGGAGTTTGACGTCCACAGCCTGCTGAATTTCCATTATGAAAAGTACCGGTTCGGACGGATTTCCAAGGAGTACTTCGATAAGTTCGACCGCTACGTGTACGATACGCTGGATACGATTTTCTATAAATGCCGCAGCGACGAGGAGTACGTTTACGGAGTTTACTTTGTACCGGCTTCTCTGGCAGATAAGATTGACGCGGTGTACGCGTCCATGCATTTTGAGCATATCTTCATTCCGGACGAGTACGAGGGTACCGCAACCGAGGCGTATGAGGAGCTGAAGAAGGAACTGGCAGAGCTGGATAAGAAGCTTTCAGCCATGGATGATAAGATTTCTTCCGTGGTAGCAGACCGTATCGACGAGCTGGCAGGAGCAGACGCCTACTTAAGGAAGCGTTCCGCAAGCTTTGATATCCGGAAATTCGCGGCGCTGACCCGGGAGAAGGACAATGTGTTCTACATTCTCTGTGGCTGGATGCCGGAGGATCAGGCCGACGCCTTCCAGAAGGAAATCGAGGAAGACGAGCAGACCTTCGTGGTGGTAGAGGATGACCATGACAACATCTTCAGCACACCGCCCACGAAGCTTCATAACCACAAGATTTTCCGTCCCTTTGAGATGTATGTAAAGATGTATGGCCTTCCGGCCTACAATGAAATGGACCCGACCATGTTCGTGGCCATCACCTATGCCTTTATCTTCGGCGCCATGTTCGGTGATGTGGGACAGGGTCTGGTGCTGCTGCTGGGCGGCTTCTTCCTCTATAAGAAGAAGGGCATGGATCTGGCGGCAATTATCGGCAGCGCCGGTATCTTCTCCACCTTCTTCGGCTTTATGTACGGCAGCTTCTTCGGTTTCGAGGATGTGATTCCCGCACGCTGGCTGAAGCCCAAGGAAGCTATGATGACGCTTCCGGTGGTGGGACAGATGAACACCGTCTTTGTGGTAGCCATTGTATTCGGTATGTTCCTGATTCTGACGGCTATGATTCTGCATATTATCGTGGCAGTCCGGAATCATGATATCGAGGGCACCTGGTTCGATACCAACGGTGTGGCAGGCTTTATTTTCTACGGCTTCGTAGTAGCAAGCCTGATTCTCTTTATGAGCGGACATGCGCTTCCGGCGACCATTATCATGGTGCTGGTTCTGGGACTTCCGCTGCTGGCTATGGCCTTCAAGGAGCCGCTGACCGCTTGGATGGAAAAGAAGAAAGCAGAACTGGATGGCGGCGTGGCCATGTATCTGGTGCTGACCTTCTTCGAGATGTTTGAGGTGCTCTTAAGCTTCTTCTCCAACACCCTGTCCTTCGTCCGTATCGGCGCGTTCGCAGTCAGCCACGCGGCCATGATGGAGGTTGTACTGATGCTGGCGGGCTTTGAAAACGGAGCCACCGGAAACTGGCTGGTTATCGTACTGGGCAACGCCTTTGTATGTGCCATGGAGGGCCTGATCGTAGGTATCCAGGTTCTGCGTCTGGAGTACTACGAGCTGTTCAGCCGTTTCTACAAGGGAACGGGACATGCGTTTAAGCCCTATAAGTTGAAAGAGAAATAAGAGATACAGAAGCAATAATTTAAATTTATATAAAATTATTACAAAAGGTATTAAAAGGAGGAAATTAAAATGTCTATGTTAGTGAAGGTATTACTGGTTGCAGCTCTTGTATTAAGCATTATGGTTCCGTTCGGAGCATATTTCCTGGGACAGCCCTCCCGCAGCCGTTATAAGAGAAGTCTTGGATGCAATTGCTTCTTCTTCTTCGGTACACTGGCTCTGGCAGCCGTTCTCGCATACGGCGGAGACGTACACGCAGCAGAGACCGCGGCAGAGACCGCAGCAGGCATGTCCACAGGTCTGGGATATATCGCAGCAGCACTGGCTACCAGCCTTTCCGGTATCGGTTCCGGTATTGCCGTAGCGTCTTCCGCAAGCGCGGCACTGGGCGCAATCAGCGAGGATCAGAGCATCTTCGGTAAGTCCATGATTTTCGTAGCAATGGCCGAAGGTATCGCTCTGTATGGTCTGATCATCTCCTTCATGATTCTTGGTAAGCTGTAAATCCCTGACCCGAAAGGCGGAATCCATATGAAGATGTATTTGATAAGCGATAATATCGACACCTGCACAGGCATGCGCCTGGCAGGCGTCGAGGGCGCCGTTGTCCACGAAAAAGAGGAGCTGAGGGCAGAGCTGAACCGTGTGATGGCTGACAAGGATGTGGCTGTAGTAGTTCTGACGGAGAAGTTTGGCCGCGAATTTCCCGAGGTTGTCAACGAAGCGCGTCAGGGGCACAGTCTTCCGCTTCTCATTGAAATTCCGGACCGCCATGGCACTACAAGAGGAGAGAATTTCATTACCTCCTATGTGAACGAAGCCATCGGAGTCAAGCTTTAGAGTGAAAAGGAAGGTGAGCGCAATGACGACAGAAGAAAAACTGCAGCATTTTACGACCTACGCCATGGAAGAGGCGAGACATAAAAGCGACGTCATGATCCGCGAGTATACAGATGCCATGGAAAAGATTTTTCAGGAGCATCAGGAGAAAAAGCGTCGTCAGGAGGAGCTTGAAATCAAGACCGAGACAGACCGTCTGGTCCGTGAAAACAACAAGCAGTTCTCCGAAGAACAGATTGAAATCAAGAGAACCTTAAGCAAAAAGCAGGATGAACTGAAGGAAAAGCTTTTTGTAGAGGTAAAGGATTTGCTGGCAAACTTTGCGGAGACCAGAGAATATCATCAGATGCTGGTGAAACAACTGCGCGAAGCAAGGGAGTTTGCAGGCGGAGACGAAGTGATTTTATATATTGACCCGTCCGATGCGCAGAAGAAATACAGCATCGAGTCAGAAGTAGGAGCGCCGGTGACGGTCAGCGAATACTCCTTTATGGGCGGAACACGCGCCGTACTGCCGGGCCGGAATATCCTCATTGATAATTCCTTTGAAAGCAAGCTGGCAGAGGCGAAGGAAAGCTTCCAGTTAAAAGGAGGAGCACACCATGAATAGAACAGGCGTTATCTATGGAATCAACGGCCCTGTTGTATACATCAAAGGCAACACCGGCTTTAAGATGGCCGAGATGGTCTATGTAGGCAAGGAAAAGCTGGTAGGCGAAGTCATCGGTCTGGATAAAGACAGAACAACCATTCAGGTATTCGAGGAGACCACCGGAATCAAACCGGGTGAAATCGTAGAGGCTACCGGAGACGCTATCTCCGTATATCTGGCTCCCGGAATCTTGCATAATATTTTCGACGGTATTGAACGTCCCTTAAGTGAGATTGCGAAAATCGGCGGCGCTTACATCAGCCGCGGTACCGTCGTAGATTCTCTGGATAAGAAGAAGCTCTGGGACGCTCACATGATCGTAAAGGAGGGCGACCGCGTCAGCGGCGGCTCCATCATCTGTGAGGTGCCGGAGACAAAGGCAATCGTTCATAAGGTTATGGTTCCTCCGAATCTCTCCGGCGTACTGACAAAGGTAATGCCGGACGGCCAGTACACCATCTGCGATACCATTGCGGTTCTGCAGCTGGATGACGGTACCGAGAAGGAACTGACCATGATGCAGAAATGGCCCATCCGTGTGCCGAGACCGACCACCAAGCGTTACCCGGCTTCCAAGCCGTTGGTTACCGGACAGCGTATCCTGGATACCCTGTTCCCCATCGCCAAGGGCGGTACCGCAGCGATTCCCGGCGGATTCGGAACCGGTAAAACCATGACCCAGCATCAGATCGCGAAATGGTCCGATGCGGATATCATCATCTATATCGGCTGCGGCGAGCGTGGAAATGAGATGACACAGGTACTGGAGGATTTCTCCAAGCTGGTTGACCCGAAGACAGGCAACCCCCTGATGGAGCGTACCACGCTGATCGCTAATACCTCCAATATGCCGGTGGCAGCCCGTGAGGCTAGTATTTACACAGGTGTTACCCTGGCAGAGTATTACAGAGACATGGGCTATGATGTGGCTATCATGGCAGACTCCACCTCCCGTTGGGCCGAGGCCCTGCGTGAGCTGTCCGGACGTTTGGAGGAGATGCCGGCAGAGGAAGGCTTCCCGGCATACCTGGCTTCCCGTCTGTCTGCGTTCTATGAGCGTGCCGGCATGATGCTGAACTTAAACGGAACAGAAGGAAGCGTATCCATCATCGGAGCCGTATCTCCCCAGGGTGGCGACTTCTCTGAGCCGGTTACACAGAACACCAAGCGTTTCGTCCGCTGCTTCTGGGGACTGGATAAGTCCCTGGCCTATGCCCGTCATTTCCCAGCTATCCACTGGCTCAGTAGCTACAGTGAGTATGTGTCCGATCTGGCGCCCTGGTATAAGGATCATGTGGCAAAGAACTTCATGGACTGCAGAAACCGTCTGATGGTAATCCTGAACCAGGAGAGCAGCCTGATGGAGATTGTAAAGCTGATCGGAAGCGATGTGCTTCCGGATGACCAGAAGCTGGTTCTGGAGATTTCCAGAGTTGTCCGTCTGGGCTTTCTGCAGCAGAACGCCTTCCATCCGGATGACACCTGCGTACCGATGGAAAAGCAGATGAAAATGATGGAGATCATACTCTATCTCTACGACAGATCCAAGGCGCTGATTACACAGGGCATGCCTATGTCCGTGCTGAAGCGTGAAAATATCTTCGAGAAGGTCATTGCCATCAAATACGATGTGCCCAACGACCATCTGGAGCTGTTTGACGATTATAAGAAAGCGATCGATGAATTCTACGACCGTGTACTGGAAAAGAACGCGTAAGGGGAGGAAGAGAAAATGTCAATTGAATATTTAGGCTTAAGTGAAATCAACGGCCCTCTGATTGCCCTGGAAGGCGTCCAGAACGCGTCCTACGAGGAGATCGTAGAGATTACGGTAGACGGCAATAAAAAAGAGCTGGGCCGTATCATCGAATGCTATAAGGATAAGGCGGTGATTCAGGTATTCGGCGGAACCGACAATATGTCCCTTCGCAATACCCACACCAAGCTGACCGGCCATCCCATGGAGATTGCCCTTTCCCCGGAGATCCTGGGCCGTACCTTCAACGGTATCGGACAGCCCATCGACGGTCTGGGCGAGATCGTATCCGACATTCACCGGAATGTCAACGGACAGCCCTTAAACCCGGTTACCCGTGAGTATCCACGTAACTATATCCGTACCGGATTTTCCGCTATCGACGGTCTGACCACCCTGATTCGAGGACAGAAGCTGCCGATTTTCTCCGGCAACGGTCTGCCCCATGATCAGCTGGCGGCACAGCTGGTAAAGCAGGCTTCCCTGGGCGACGATTCGGACGAGCAGTTCGGTATCGTATTTGCGGCCATGGGCGTGAAGCACGACGTAGCGGATTTCTTCCGCCGCGCTTTCGATGAGAGCGGAGCCTCCGAGCACGTTACCATGTTTATGAATCTGGCAAATGACCCGGTTGTAGAGCGTCTGATTACACCCCGTGTGGCTCTGACCGCAGCCGAGTATCTTGCCTTTGAGTGCAATATGCATATCCTGGTTATCCTGACTGATATGACCTCTTTTGCGGAGGCCATGCGTGAGGTTTCCTCCTCCAAGGGAGAGATTCCTTCCAGAAAGGGTTATCCGGGATACTTATACAGTGAGCTGGCCACCATCTATGAGCGTGCCGGCATCGTAGAGGGCGTCAATGGTTCCGTGACACAGATCCCGATCCTGACCATGCCCAACGACGATATCACCCACCCCATTCCGGACCTGACCGGATATATCACCGAGGGTCAGATCGTACTGGATCGTGAGCTTCACGGACAGGCAGTTTATCCGCCTATCAGCGTACTGCCCTCCCTGTCCCGTCTGATGAAGGACGGTATCGGAGCGGGTTATACCAGAGAGGATCATCAGGATCTGGCGAACCAGCTGTTCTCCTCCTACGCGAAGGTGGGAGACGCGAGAGCACTGGCATCCGTTATCGGTGAGGACGAGCTGTCTCCGATTGATAAGAAGTACCTGCAGTTCGGTAAAGCCTTTGAGGCCCGCTTTGTAGGCCAGGGTCCGGAGGAAAACCGTACCATCGAAGAGACGCTGAACATCGGTTGGGAGCTTCTCGGCATGCTGCCGAGAGAGGAACTGGACCGTGTGGATACCAAGATTCTTGATAAATACTACAAGCCGGCAGAATAATGTAAACCGAGTTTTTTAAGAAGGAGGAAGCTGTATGGATAACAATGCAGTTCCTACAAAAGGCAACCTCATACGCGCGAAGAACTCCCTGAAGCTGGCAAAGCAGGGCTATGAGCTGATGGACAAGAAGCGGAACATTTTGATTCGGGAGCTGATGGGACTGGTGGATCAGGCCAAGGATATCCAGGACGAGATCCGCACAACCTTTACCACAGCCTATGCAGCCCTCCAGAAGGCCGACATGGAGCTGGGTATCAATGCCGTAGCCGATGTGGCCCGGAATGTGCCCGTGGAGGATACGGTAGAGGTCAAGACCCGGAGTATCATGGGTACCGAGATTCCGCTGGTCCGCTACGACGCAGCTACCCGTGCACCGGCCTACGCCTTCTACAGCACGAAGGAATCTCTGGATATTGCCAGGGTCTCTTTTGAAAAGGTAAAGGATCTGACCATCAAGCTGTCCGCGGTAGAGAATTCCGCCTACCAGTTGGCGGCCAATATCAAGAAGGCCCAGAAGCGTGCCAACGCTCTGAAGAATATCACCATTCCCCGCTATGAGGCGCTGACGAAGGACATTTCCAACGCCCTGGAGGAGAAGGAACGTGAGGAGTTCACGAGACTGAAGGTTATTAAGAGAATGCATTCGTAAAGAAAGCATTTGTAAAGAAATAAGCTATAAATGAACAAAAGAGCAGTGCTGACAGAATTCTCCGGAGAGAAGGAAGTCGGCACTGTTTTTTG
>CAKRTY010000021.1 GCA_934402125.1 uncultured Anaerosacchariphilus sp.
CCTTCAATGTGGTCGGTGCGCCCATGGACTGGAAGAATTCGCGAAGTCTCTTAATTCCTTCCAGAGCTGTCTTTTCCTGATCATAGAAATCAATCTCTACATCGAATACTCTGTTTGCAAACTGTACAAATCTCGGAAGGTTCTCTTTGTAAACATACTCTGCCCAGCACGGGAACAGTACGGAAAGTGTGGAACCATGTACTGCATTGTACTGTGCGCTCAGCTGTGCGCCCATGGTGTGGGTTGCCCAATCCTGATTTCTTCCTGTTGCCAGAAGTCCGTTATGCGCAACAATGGAGGTCCACATAAACTCTGCTCTCGCATTGTAATCATTCAGATCGTTCATCAGTGTACGGGCATTTACCAGAATGGACTTCATTACGCCTTCACACATATAATCTGTCAGATTTACATCCTTTGAGCTGGAAAAATATCTTTCCATTACATGGGAGAACATATCCACAATTCCGAACACGGTCTGACGCTTGGGAATTGTCAATGTCAGCTCCGGATTCATCAGGGTAAAGGTTGCTCTTAAGCAGTCTCCCATTACATCCGCGCTTTCTCCGGTTTCCGCATTCTTCAGAACGCTTCCGTTGCTTCCTTCACTTCCTGTTGCCGGCAATGTCATAACGACACCGATCGGAAGCGCCTCTGTCGGAACAGCCTTCTTGCTGTAGAAATCCCATACATCGCCATCATACTTTGTTCCGATTGCAACTGCCTTCGCCGTATCAATAACGCTTCCGCCACCTGCTGCCAGAACACAGCCGATATTGTTTTCCTTACAAATCCGGATACCCTCTCTTACCAAGCTTACCTTCGGATTCGGCTCTACGCCCGGCAGCTCGAAGCACTCTACGCCTGCCTCTTTTAAAGCGTCCACGATTCTGCCGTGAAGTCCTGATTTATAGGTGAAACCATCTCCATAATGCACAAACAGAACGTTATCTGAAATTTTCTTTACTTCCTGTCCGCAAAGCTTGTCTGCATCCTTACACAGGATAAACTTTGTCGGAGACATAAATTCAAAACTGTCCATCTCATTCTCACCTTTCCATTTCTTTTAAGAAAGAAGTTCCTGTCGGGAACTGATATCCGAAATAGTCTGCAACTGTTGCCGCAATATCAGAAAAAGTATTTCTTACTCCCAGATCCACGCCCTCTTTCAGATTTTTACCATAAGCTACAATCGGAATATATTCTCTCGTATGATCGGTTCCCGGCGTGGTCGGATCACATCCATGATCAGCCGTAATCAAAAGAATATCATCGTCACCCAGCAATTCCTTCATCTGTGGAACAAAGGAATCAAAATATTCCAGCGCCTCGGCATAGCCTTCCGGATTATTTCTATGTCCGTAAAGCATATCAAAATCTACCAGATTCACAAACAGAAGCCCGTCAAAATCACTCTTCAGGTAATCCAGAGTTGCCTGAATTCCCTCTCGGTTATTTTTTGTATGATTGATTTGAGTCAGTCCTCTTTTGTTGAAAATATCCTCAATTTTTCCTACGCCGATAACGTCTTTTCCTTTTTCACTTAACATATCGAGCACTGTATATCCAGGCGGATCCACTGAGAAATCCTTACGGTTCTCTGTCCGGTAATAATTTCCGCTTTCGCCTGTAAACGGACGGCAGATAATCCGGCTAACCGTATCATCCCCGCTCATCAGCTCTCTCGCAATCCGGCAAATCTCATACTGTCTCTCCAGCGGAATAACGCTTTCGTGCATAGCAATCTGCATTAAGCTGTCTGCTGAAAGATATACAATCGGATAACCGGTTTTTACATGTTCGTCTCCCAGAACCTTGATAATCTCTGTACCGGAAGCAGGATAGTTACCAATAACCTTTGTTCCAATCCTTCGTTCCAGTTCCTGGATGATTCTGGGCGGGAAGGAATCTCCAAACACTTTATACGGCTTTTCTACAACCAGACCGGCAATTTCGAAATGACCGTTCGTTGTGTCCTTCGCCTTTGCCTGCTCTCTTGCCTTTCCGTAGCAGCCTTTCGGATTCGGAACTCCCTTAAGCCCTGTACCCGGGATATTGAACATTCCCAGTTCCTTCATATTCGGCATGTTCAGTCCCTTCCGGAACTCATCCACATGCTTTAATGTATTGGTACCAACATCACCAAACTCCGCAGCATCCGGCTGTTCGCCAACTCCCACGCTGTCCAACACGATGATTGTAAATTTTGCCATACTTTCCTCCTTACGCCATGCAAGAAACAAGTAAACCCTTATTCTTTATAAAAGGCCCGGGCCGTTGCCTTCCTCCCATGCAAATACTTCCCAAATATTTTCTTCAAAATCCTGGAAGTATGCCGCTCTTGAACCAAATCCATAAGTGGTCGGTTCTTTAATACAATTCACGCCGTTTCCGATCAGCTCTTCCGCGATATCATCCACGTCCTGAAGCTCCGGAACCTTTACAGCGATCATAAAGTGATGTCCGTCACCATCGATATACTTATGATCGATTACATCGCAGACACCCTTTTTCTCCCAAAGCGTCACGCCTGTCCCATGGAATTCAAATTCTGCGTAATTCGCATGTTCCGGATCCGGCTGAAGTCTTTTTACCTTAAATCCGAATTTTTCGGTGTAAAATTTAAGTGCCCCCTGGAAATCCTTTACATACAGGCAGATATCATTTAACTTTGTGAGTTTATCCAATTTACTCATTACCCCGAAGTACCTCCGTTACATTTTCTCTGCTGAAGGCTTATGTTCCAGCCATGTCCTGAACAGTATGCTCATCCAGCCGCTTGCCAGGCCCAACGCGCAATACAGCAGAACAATTCCTGCCGCCCCCGGTATGGTTACGCCTTCCACATAATTCACAATTCCAAAAAAAGCTCCCGCACCCACAAAAAATACCGCCACATTGCTGATGCACCAGGGTGCGAATTCGAAATACATCATAAACGGTACTACAATCAGCGCCACGATTGGAACTGCCCACATTCCTGCTCCTGCAAATATCCCTGATAACCCCATCATGATAATTGCAAATAAAATCCCCAATACATATCCGCAAAATCCCTTTACGGCTCCCTTTATGTTACTGCCAAGGAGGAAATAAAGCGCCCATCCCTGAAACGCGATAAACACAAAGCCGCTGTGTCCGCCGGGAGTAAGATGTGTACCGATAAGCTGGTCAACAACCTGGAGCAAAAAAGATTGCAGCCCAACATACAACGCAAATATCAGAAATCGATTTTTATTCATCTGTCGCCCGCCATTTTTCAAAGGAAAGGCGCCGTATTTTTACAGCGGCGCCTTTTTGCACCCTTTATTTTGCGCCATTTGCGGCATTCATAAATCTTCTCTGATATGTAATAATCTGCGGAGCGGATGTATTCTGTGCCAGATAGCTCGGTTCTGTTGTAATAACAATTCTGTCTGTCATATCCTGGAACTCAGGCTCTGTCATCAGCTTGTCAAGCTCGGGGTACATTCTGGAGCCCTCGATGCTGCAGATAATCAGTCTTGTATCTTCCAGATTTGAATTGCGGAGCATTCTCAGGTTATGTCTTACGCCGTCCATACCGTCAAATCCTTCTCTTTCATTAATCTTTCTGTACTCAACTGTCTCTCTTGCAATCTTCTCTACCAGACGTAAGTCAACATTCTTATCGTCCTTGGAAAGAATATCCCACTGAATCATGAAGTCTCTCAGGCCAGTCAGGAACCGATCATCAAAGGTCTTCTGGTATGCTGTAAGCATTCCGTTGATGTAAGTAGTAACGCCGAAACGCTGACGTACAAAGCTGTTGATGAAGTACGGTTTTGCCTGCAGAGCCATACCTGTCTGCCACGGCTCAAACATCAGAGTATAGTTTACACGGAATCCGTGCTCCTTTAATTTCAGAGCAAGGTTATGTCCATACAGGTAATCTGCGGTTGCAGCCTGGTTCCAACGGGTGGAGAGCTTCTTGTCGCCTACAAGCAGGTCGCCTACATTGTTTGCGTTCACAGGGCCTGTGTGCGGTACCTTGATAACCATACGGTAATCGGAGAACATCTCTCTGAAATGCTCTGCCTCTTCCAGAATCTCGCTGAAATCAGCAAACGGATTGTTCAGCTCAACGCTGATATCGCAGCCCGGTCCAAGAATGTTGCAAATCTCGCCCATAACCTCGTCACGGGTCTTAAACTTCTTTCCAACATTTGCCTCCGGGTTGTTAATGAACAGGTCATAGATAATTCCCGGATTACAGGTCAGGTTACCAATCAGGTTTTTAATCGGCTCTACCTCGTACGGATTTGCCGTATCTGCAGAGTAGATAAACTTAGTCGGTCTCTTCTTACCGTTCTTATCATATGAAATGTTTCTTACCAGGTCGATTTCCAGAACCTGATTCTCTTTCATGTTATATTTAATCTCGAATCCTGCCGGAGTCTCTCCTTCCGGAACCTTGAATAAATCAATAACATCCTTGAATCTGTCGCTTGCGCTGATGAATTTCACGCGCTCTGTAAGGAATTTGTACTCCTCCAGTCCGATATTTAAATGAAGCGCTCTTCTTACGTAGCTTTCATCCTTAGATACAATCTGAATGTCTCCGCCTACAAGAGACGCCAGGCTATAATTTACTGACTGCATAACACCCTCCAATTATTTCTCTTCTAATTCCTTTAAATAATCCATGTATTCCTGTACCAGTCTTCCAGCGCTTCTTGTTCCGCAAAGGCTTACACCAAGATGCTCGAACATATATAATGCAGCTGCCATGGTAAATGTTCTCGGTACTCCGGAAACCTTAATCTTTGTATTTCCAGACAGATTTGCCTTCATAACGCGAACCTGATGCTCGGTCGGGAATGCCTGGGAGCCTGTAGCTGTCTTTACATAAGTAACGCCACACTCGCAGCAAATCTGTGTCAGCTTTGCTATCTCCTCATCAGAAAGGAAACCAACCTCGAAAATCAGCTTTGTATCGCAGCCATCGCCGCAGATTCTTACGAACTCGCTTACTTCATTGCGAACATAATCCCAGTCTCCATCTTTTACCTTTCCGATGTTGATTACCATGTCGCATGCTGTACATCCGAGATCTACCATCTCCTGAAGCTCAAACAGCTTAGATTTTGTTGACATTGCACCATAAGGAAAACCGATAACAGCACTTGGTCCAACGTCTGTTCCCTTTAATTCCTTTGCAACCAGCTCAGCCCAGCAGGAATTTACATTTACTGCATTTACATGATATTTCTTCGCAATGTCACATGCCTCGATAATATCCTTTTCCTGCAGATTCGGTGCGAGATAAGCTAAATCCAAATGTTTTGCAAATTCATTGACTGTTAACATCCTAAATCCTCCTAAATTTCATCTTTTTCCTATATTGATGTATTTCAATATGGCATCATTAGCTACACCCCTAATATATCATTCTATATTTGTTATGTCAATAACATTTGTTATTATTTTTTCATCTTATATTCTGGTAAACCCATTATTTTCCTTATATTTTGTTTGTTTTTTAACATTTTTCACGATTATATATTCTTTTACAATAAAAGAGACAGCAGTGTTTTTGGACGCCGCTGTCCCTCTCCTTATCTCAGATTTCTCTCACATCTTTTTTCTGATAAAAGTCCTCCACTGTCCCGGCAATGGCCTTCGAAACCTCCCGGTCCACGTAGGAATTGTCCCGTCCGTCCTCGATGGACTTTAAGAACGCCACAATCTCATAGCGGATGCCCTCGCCGTCCAGCTGATAGAAATACCGCTTGTTGTTAGCGGGGTTTTCGTAACGGATCTCAAAATAATCCGTCTTCCACCAGGGAGCCGGCACATAGATATACCCTTCCGTGCCGGAGACCACCAGATCTCCCTCGGATTTGATCCCTTTGCCCACCTGGATAGAGGCCATGGCATCCTTATATACGAAGTTCACTCTGGAAAACGCGTCGAAGGTTATCGCCCCGTCCGCGTAATGGGTGATAATCTGCTTCTCCCTGTAGTCGGTTCCCAGCAGCTGAAATACCGGAAGAAGCGCCGTCGGTCCCCAGTCGCAAAGGCTGCCCCAGCTTCGGTTAAACTGTCCGGGATAGATGCTTCCTTCCTCCTCCAGGCGGGTGCAGGCTGCGTCCACCGACACCACCTTTCCGATCCGTCCGCTCTTGGCCAGCAGAAGCAAGCGGTAATAAGCGGTGGAATAGGCGGTTTTGATAGCTTCCATCAGGACACATTTCTTTTCCTTCGCCAGCGCAAACAGCTCCTCACACTCCCGCACGGAAAGCGCAATGGGCGACTCGCAGAGTACATGCTTCCCTGCCTCCAGAGCTGTCTTAATCTGCTGATAATGTACGTCCGGGTGTGACAGGATATACATGGCATCCGACTGCTCCAGCAGCTTCTGAAATTCACTTTCCTCATCTCCGCAGACGCCGGAAATCACCGCCCCGTTGACGAAGCCGCTTTCCTTCCGGAACTTTTTCAGGTCGGAGGCCTCCCCCACCAGGCCCAGACGGATGGCGTGCTTCTCGGAACGGAGCTTCGTACTGGATACACCTTCCGTCCGGTCAAGGTAAACTACTTTACAATATTCGTTCAGATAATCAAATTTTCCACGCCAGTCGGAACCGATGGCAAAGATATCCACATGATACCGGCGGATATCGTCTATCTTCTGCCCCTCGTATTCCTCGATGATGATCTCGTCCGCCAGGCCCGTAGCCCGCACGCCTTCGATACGCTCCATCAGGGACTGCTGCACATTGATTTTTCCGCGGGTCTTGTCAAAATCCTCCGCGGTCACGCCCACAATGAGATAATCTCCCAGGGCCCTGGCCCGCTCCAGCAGACGGATATGGCCGTAATGCAGCAAATCATAGGTTCCGTATGTGATAACTTTCGTCATAAAATCCCCCTGTTATTCGGCGTCCACCTCAAAAAAGGCGTCCAGGAATATCTGCATGGCTTTCTTTGAGCCCACAGACACGCGGATATACTCCTTCAGAAGCTCATTTCCGTAAGCATGCACCAGCACCTGTTTTTCCTTCTCCAGCCGCTCTGTGATCTCCTTCGCATCGTGACGGGGCTTTACAAAAATGAAGTTGCCGCGGCAGTCCCGGCATTCATAGCCCTTTTTCCGAAGCTCCTCCAGCGTATAGGCCTTTCCTTCTTTTTCAATGCGAATCAGCTCCTCCACCAGCTCCGGGTGATCGAGAATCCGCTCCGCGAACAATAGGGCAATGGCGTTGGCGTCGAAGGTCAGACGGGCGTTCTTCACATAATGAATGATCTCCGGGCTGCTGATAATGACGCCCAGACGGCAGGCCGCAATGGAGAACAGCTTGGAGAAGGTTCTGAGAACCACCACATTCCCATCCTGCAGCGCATGCTCTATAAACGTATTGGGATAAAAATAATGATAAGCCTCGTCGATGATGACAATCGCTCCCACCTGTTTTGCCCGGTCAATCACCTGCTGCAGCTCTTCCTCTGTATACACATTTCCCACCGGGTTGTTTGGATTCAACAGCACCACGATGCGGGTATTGTCGTTGATGGCGTTCAGGATATGCTCGATTTTGATGGTCATATCCGGCTCGTAAGCCACCGGCACATGCTTATAACCCAGAATGCAGCAGTTGACCCAGTACATCTCAAAGGACGGCGCTACCGTAACGACCTCTTTTCCCTCCTCGCCGAAGGTCTCTAAAAGGTATCGGATAGCCATGTCGGAGCCGTTGGTGGTCAGGACATTTTCATAGGAAGCCCCGATGAATTTCGCGTATTTCTTCAGGAACCGGTCCGGCTCAGGATAAATAGAAAGGAATTCCGGCGTAATCTCCTTCAGCACAGAGTCCACAAATTCCTTCGGCAGCCCCTCCGGGTTTTCGTTCATATCATAGCGGTGCATTCCATAGCGGTTCTGCATGGGAAATACACGGACGGTGTTTTTTATATGTTCATTTACATGATAGTTCATACTGATACCTCCATTTACAATACTATCTTACAGCGCCACACCCAACATTGCAAGCACTGTCCCAATCACCGAATACGCAAACAGATGCAGACACAGGATCGGCAGCGTATGACGCCCGATAAAGTCTAACGGCTTCTGAAGCCACACGGTATACTTTGTTCTGTACAGAGCGCTGCAAAACGCCATCACCAACAGCGAACCGGCCGTTCCCACAAAAAGATACAGGGCCATGCTGCGGCCATAATCACCGACAGACATATTGACGCTGCCGTTAAGACGGGCCGTCAGGACAAAGGCCGCCGCCAGCAGGAGCAGATACCAGGGCTTCCGGAGCAGCTTTCCCACCCAGTCCTGGACCGCCGCCAGCTTTCCCAGCACCAGAAAGGACACCGCGTAAAAGGCACAGTCAATGCTCCAGGGCAGCAGCACCGGGCTCAGATAGTGAAGGGCGATGGCGATCAGCAGATAGACGCCATTTCCCACAAAGGCCTTCCGGGAATCGCCTCCGACCACCCGCATCAGAATCCAGAACAGCCCGTAGCTTACAAACATACAGGTCAGGAACCAGGTGGGGGCGTTCAAAATCTGCATAAAATACACATTTGTGGCAGAATTCGCAGGCATCAGACAGTTGCGGGAATATAAGATTCCCAGGGCAGCGTGGAAATCCGCCTGTCCTCTCAGCCAGAAAAATACCAGAAGAAACAGGTTATACGCAAAATAGGGCACCAGCAGCCGTTTCGCCTTTTTCTTTAAAAAGTCTCCGAAGGCCTGCTCCGGCTGATAGGAAAAGGTCATCCCTGCCGTAATAAAAAAGACAGGCATATAAAACATACCGCCGTAGAAGCTGATCGCTCCAAAGGAACGGCCCGTGTGCACCAGCAGCACCACCAGAATACCGATAGCCTTCACCGCGTCCAGCCACGCAATTCTTTTCTTTTCCATCTCTCCCATCACCTCAGTTCCTTTTTCCGTCCCGCAAGCTTGGTGATTTTCTGAATCAGCCAGCCGCTCACCGGCTCCAGATACCGCTCACTCAAGGCAGAAAGCACCAGCACCAGTGCCAGGGTGCAGATAAAATCCAGTCCCACCAGAAGCCCGTAGCTCATTTTTCCATAAAGGCTTAAGAACAGCCAACAGGAAAAGGTGGCAATCACCGGGAAATGTAAGAGATACAGGGAGTAGGACACCTTTCCCAGAAACCGGAAGGGCCTTGCTCCAAAGAAACGCTTCAGTCCCGGCAGTCCCAGCACGCCTGCCAGGGTAAGCGCCGCGCCTGCCAGATGGTAAAGAGTCGTAAAGGCCGGTGGCAATGCCCCGTAGATTGTCCCGCCCATAGCAGAACCGATCGAGGGGTAGGACAGCAGGTACACGCCCAGCACAAAGCTTCCCAGCGGCAGAAGCCAGAACCGCTGCCACAGCTCCATGCCCTTCTTCCGGGTGCAGAAAAAATCCGAGGCCGCAAAGCCCAGGAAGATACCCGCAAAATACACATCTGTCTTCAGGGATACCAGAAGCATCACGGCATAGACCACATACCGGAAGGGATTGTCCACCACCAGATAAGCGGCCAGATAGACCACCAGCGCACCGGAAAACAGATAAGGAATCGTCCAGAGCACGCCGTTATAATTGTTCGTTCCGAAGAGAAAGCAGCCTGCCAGACTTTCCTCCAGCATCTGCAGAAAATCCGGCTGAAACTGATTGAAGCCCGCAAACCAGACCGTGGATTTGGTCAGGACTGCCACCTCCCCATTCCGGTACAGACCCAGGCTCATCAGCGCGAAAATCAGCGTATTGCTGATGAGAATCATGGGCATCAGCCGGAAATACCTCTTCCAGGCCGAGGTCTTCAGGCGCTGTTTGTCCCCTGTGCCAAAATAAGACAGGCAGAGCACAAAGCCGCTGAACACCAGAAATAAGCAGACCGCGGAATTGCCGCTGTAGATCAGATTGAGCGGAGTCTTTCCGATGGCGATCTCGATCCCACCGGCCGTATTCACTGCGTCCTCCGTCAGGCTGTAGGCCGCGTAATAAAAGGCAAATACAAAATGACAGAAGAATACCATCAGCGCGCCGATTCCCTTCAGTCCGTCGATATAATCCAGTTTCTTCAAGTCTCTTCCTCCATTTTCCTCAGCCTGTCACAGAGCAGCTTTGTATATGTTTCCCGTCCCTCCGCCGACAGATGAATCAGATCCTGATAGCACCCTGCCTCCGAGGTATCAAAATCCAGCTCCTCCGCGCAGAGAACGGTAAAGCTTCCTTCCCCCTTCCAGCCCCTCTGCAGATCCTTCACAAGGGAAAGGGTCTCCCCGTACAGCTTCTGATAATCCCCGTCCGCGTACATCCGCTCATACTTGGGCGTCTCCAGAAACCAGAGATTCAGCCCGTATTCCTCCGCCAGCTCTACAATTCTTCCGTAGCCCTCTGCCTGGGCCCGGTTCACGCCCTCCCGGCTTCCCAGGGTTCCCAGGGCATACAGCTCCTCCCTGGTCTTGCCCGGCTGACGAATCAGGCTTCCGCCGTTCCGGAACTGGGAGGACACCAGCCGGTTGTTGATTGGATAGGTCAGAAGCTGTTCGTTGTTGGCCGTCACAAAAAACTCATAGAAATCTCCAAAGCCTGCGCCGCCGCCCTTCATCAGCTTCCAGGCCTTTGCCTTGAAGCTCAGATCCGTATCCAGCAGAATCTTCGTATCGCTGATCCAGGGATCGGCCGCCGCCGTGTAGGGATACAGATCGATGTAGAGATTCCGGATCTCCAGGCCCTGTTCCAGCATATACTGCAGCTCCATAGCCATCAGCGCAGGCTGGTTGCCGTTGTAGGACAGAATGTAGCTGCTGCCCGGCAGTTCCTCCTCCAGCACATCGATATCCAGGCCCTGCCGGAACATAGAGGAACCGATGAAGAGATTGTCCACACATTCTTTCCGGATGGCTGCCTGCATGCCGTAGGTAGACGCAGGAAACAGACGGGCGTATTCATTTTTTGCCAAAATCAGGGCCAGCGCTATCACGAAAGCTGCTATGACCGTCTTTAATACTCGTTTCATAAATACATGATTCCTTTTAAAAATTCGCGTACAGGAAGCCAGAGGCCCCAAACACCCCGAACAGCACCACGCTTACCGTCATGACTGCAAGCCAGGGACTGCTCAGCACCACCTCGCCGCTCTTCTTCCCGTACACCTGTCCTCTCTCATAGAGGAACAGCAGAAACAGAAAACCGCAGGCGGTAAGAAAATAGGCCGCGCAGGTGTTATCCCCGGTGAAGGGCAGAATGGAATTCTGAATCTCCACATAGGACAGGGAAAAGCCGGTTACCGCGCGCTTCAGGAATCCCAGCGCCTTTCCGAAGCTTTCCGCCCGGAAGAACACCCAGGCAAGGGTCACGCCACAGAAGGTGACGAGGGTCTGCAACACCCTGCGCGCCAAATTCACCTGCTCCTCTTTCTTCGTGCTCACTATATTCCACAGTCCATGAATTCCGCCCCAGATGATGAAGTTCCAGTTCGCTCCATGCCACAGGCCGCTGACCAGGAAAGTCGCCAG